>NZ_JTLD01000033.1 GCF_000798815.1 Alistipes sp. ZOR0009
AGCGGGAGAGTAGGTGGCCGCCAACCTTACAAGAGGCCCTAGAATTTTTTTCTAGGGCTTTTTTATTTATCTTTGCAACAGTATGCTTAAAAGAATATCTACTCTCGCGCTGTTCTTAATTATTACGATTGCAGTTTTTGCTCAGGCTCCTGAACGAAATGTATCCGTATCTGAAAAAATGGCTACTCCAGATTCACTCTTAAATAAGAAATTGAATAGTTTCTATTTTAATGATAGTTTGAATCGAATTCGGCTGTTTGCATGGAATGTTAGTTCTTATACGAATATCCCTACGCGTATCAAGTTAGATACTGGGCAAAGGAATGTGCAGCGTGTGTATCCATTTTACGAGATGGATAATGTTGGTGCTGTTTATTTGGGGAATATCGGTAGTGCTACTGTTAATCTTGATTTTTTTAAGAATGTAGCTAAGACTCCGTTCTTTTTTCAAAATGTGTATACTCCATTCTTGTCTACTCCTGATGATGTAAAGTTCTATAATACAAAAGTACCTTATTCTAGAGTCAGATATGTAACTGCTGGGAATAGAACCAACGCAGAGGAAATTTTTGGACTTACGTTAGCTCAGAACGTATCGCCCTCCTTAAGTTTTGGGATTAACTATGATCGTTGGGGAACGAAAGGCATGTACAAGAGACAAAGGTCTAAGACGAAAGATTTTAGCGCATATGCCTCTTATTTAGGGAAAAAATATACAGCATATGCGGGATATATATACAACCTAGCCGACGTTCAGGAAAATGGTGGTGTTGCTGATGAAAAGGAAATTAGAGATACAGTTATCAAGCCTGAGTATATCAACATTAAGCTCCGCAATGCTTCTAACATTGTGCGAAATAATACATTCTTTCTGTCTCAGACTTATGGGGTGCAATTGTCTAATTCAGAAAACTTCACGAAAAATGGTATTTATTCCGGCCCATTGTTATTGGTTGGAATGTATTCAAAATATGCAACGTATCACCGTATTTACAAGGATGATATGTCTGAAGTTGACCAAATTAAGTATTATAACAACTTCTACATCGACCCCAAAATAAGTTACGATTCTACCCGATTACGAGAGATTGATAACCGATTCTATGCGCAGATTCGTCCATATACTGACAATTCTTTGCTGAATTTGTTTGGAGGGGGGATTGGCTACCAGAACTTGAAGTACTATATGTTCAATTTTAGAGATTATCTTTATGGGAATAAGAGTACAACCAACTATAATGCCTATGTTTATGGTTATGCCTCTGGAAAATTCAGAAAGTATATAGATTGGAATGCTTTTGGGAAATTAGTGCTTGCTGGCTATAATTCGGGTGATATAGATACCAAAGGAACCGCTTCGTTTTCTATCTATCCATGGGAGAAGGAGGTGAAATTGGTAGGTGAGTTTAAGTTTAAAACAGAGACTCCAGATTTTTACATTTCAAACTTTTTTTCTAACCACTTTAAGTGGAATAATAATTTTGAAAGAGTTGTTGATACTAGAGTTGAGTTAAAGTTAGATATTCCATTTCTTGATTTAGAAATTGGTGC
This sequence comes from Alistipes sp. ZOR0009, assembly GCF_000798815.1. Lineage (NCBI taxonomy): Bacteria > Pseudomonadati > Bacteroidota > Bacteroidia > Bacteroidales > Rikenellaceae > Alistipes > Alistipes sp. ZOR0009. Next base: position 1,552 of record NZ_JTLD01000033.1, read on the forward strand.
TCGTCAAGCGGTAGTTGATGGCTACATTTATTTTGCAAAAGATACCTTGCCGAAGCAAGCAGGCAGCGTAATTAGTGTAACGTCTGCATATCTTAAGAAAAATTTGGCCATTGGCCATCTGCATTTAGATGGGCAGGTTTTATTTCAGAAATCATCAAAAAAAGATATACTCCCACTGCCAGCAATTGCTGCGAATGTTGCCGTTTACTATCAGTTTAATATTGTGAAAAATGTACTAAAATCTCAACTAGGTGTTGATGTTAAGTACAATTCGGCATACTATACTTACGCCTACAATCCTGCTGTTGGTCAGTTTCATCTCCAGAATGTACGAAAGGTTGGAAACTATCCGTGGATGGATGCTTTTGCCAACTTTAAGTGGAAAAGGGCTGCCTTATTTTTTAAGGTGACGAATATCGGTAAGGATTATGTAGGAGATTACGATTACTTCTCAGCATTAGGCTATCCAAGAGTGCCTATTCAGTTGCAGTACGGCCTTACATGGTCGTTCTACGATTAATGTTGTAGAGGCTTATTTGAACATAGTTTGTACTTCTGTTGTTGAACTACAAACTATTCTACTCAAAATAACGGGTATGAAAGGAACACGACTAATTGTATCCCTGGTCATATTCTTTGTTCTACTTTTTTCTTGTTCTCGGGATAATATTCGAGAGACGAGTTTTAGAGGTTTGGGCTTAAAGGAGAGTAAGTATTTAACTGCAATTTTAGAGGTTAATACACCAGGTTATTTTTTAAAAGGCGGGCAGCCAACTGGCTATCATTATGAAATGCTCAAAGCCTATGCTAGACAGAGAGGACTTTACCTTAAGATTATTCCCTTTACATCAAAAGAAAGTGCGGCGCAGTTTCTTAAATCTGGTAAAGCAGATATTTTAGCCATAGAAAATAGTTCTGTTGCAGACGAGCCAGGGTTGCTTAAAACCGTTCCTCACTGGAAGCTTCATTACTCAATTTTATCTTTTTCTTCTGTAAAGTTGGGCAGTTCAGATGCTATATATATTCCAAGCAGCTTGCTAACTCAGGACGAACTTGCTGATTTGAAAGGTAAATATCGTAATGTTGTAACGTTTAATGGCTTGAATACAGGCTTACTGGTTGAGCACCTTCAGATGAAAAGGCGATCATGCGCTATTGTTCAATCCTCTGTAGCGGAAGCTATTAGCCTAAAGTATTCTGGGGTTCATATCGAAGAAATGAAGGATTTTGGAGCAAACTCGTGGTATGTCTCGAGTAAAAATTCATTCCTATTAGATTTGAATAAATGGATTGCAGAAACTCGCAATTCTGCAAATCACTCAAGTTACTATTCATCTTTTTACCAAAACTATAAGGTAAACAGAGCATTGTCAAGTGGTGTAAACTTGACTGGTGAGTTTTTCCTTTCGGAATATGATGAAGTCGTAAAGAATTTTAGTTCAAAAATAGGTTGGGATTGGCTTCTAATTTCCTCTTTGATCTACCAGGAATCTCAATTTAAACCATCTGTAGTATCGTCTAGAGGGGCAAAAGGTTTGATGCAGGTTATGCCAGAAACTGCGAATCAGTTTGGTTACCATTCAGTTCATTCTGCATCAACCAATATTTACATTGGAACTCGGCTTCTTTCTCGTTTGGCTAGGATTTTTTCTAAGTATCCAATTGGTATTGAAGAGCAAAGAAAGTTTGTTTTGGCGGCTTACAATGGAGGTATTGGAAGAGTTCTCGATGCAATGCGAATAACGGCTAAATATGGAAGAAATCCTTATAATTGGGAGGATGTATCCATCTTCTTCTTGCGAAAAAATCCTAGTTTAGTGAATCCTCATAAGGTTAAAAATGAGAACGAAACAACTCGCTTTGTGAAAGAGGTGTTGGAGCGCTACTATAATTATAAGGCTCTTTCATTAAGTTAAGCATTCCGTTCCAAGAGAAGCATCCTTAGCTCATTTAGAATCATCGCTGTAGCACCCCAAATTTTTTCGTTTTGAATTAAAAAAGCTGGGGTAACAATATTTCCTTTAGGAGTATTAACTTCTGCATTAACCAAGGTTGATGCAAGCAGTTCTTCAATTTGAGCCTCTATAATATACTCAACTTCGTTGTTGGATGGTTGAAATACGGGAGGCTGTAAGGTATAGGCTAGCACGGGTTTTACTGTAAATTCGCTTACTGGAATATATACGGTTGTTAATTCGTTAGCTACATTTATGGATGACGGTTCAACACCAATCTCTTCTTGAGCCTCTCTTAAAGCCGTTTGAATTAAATTGCTGTCAAACTTTTCATACTTTCCGCCTGGAAAGGCAACCTGAGAACTGTGATGACCATTATATTGCGGACGTTTTATTAGGCAAAAGTGGACTTTTGAGTCAGCCTCGTAAAATAGTATTAAGACGGCACTTTTTCTTGTTTTTTCTGTCGGCTTTTTATCTTTATACAAGGCTAGTCGAAAAGGAGGATATGCTTGAATGTGTGCTTTTTCTCCTTTTAAATCTTCCGTCCTAAAGCTGGTTAATATTTCTATGGTTTCGACTAAATTCATTATTCGTACCTTATAATTTCGGCTGGCGATATTCTTCCTATTAATACTAATGGTATAAGCATGAAGAGGCCTAACAGAATAAATGTGGCAATGTTTAGCACTATGATTGATAATATATCAATGCTAATGGGGACACTTGCTAGAAAGTAGGTGGATTCCTCTAACTTAATGATTCCTGTGTATTTTTGAATTAAGCAAATTAGCAATCCAACTATATTGCCCCAGAGTAATCCTTTTAAAACAATAGAAGCAGACAGAAAAACAAAAACTTTGCGTAGCGCTTTTGCTGGCATCCCAAGTGCTTTTAGAACACCAATCATTTTTACTCTATCTAAAAGCAGGATTAGAATTCCTGTAATCATATTAATTCCTGCTACAAAAAGCATTAGTATAAGAACAACCAATGCGTTCATATCTTGAAGATTGAGCCAATCAAAAATGTTGCTCATGGTTTCTTTTATGCTCTGTATGCGAAGCCTAGAACCATCACTATACAGCTTATACCCTGCAATCTCTTGTATTTTGTTGTTTGTTTCATCTATCTTGTTGAAATCTTTAAGGAGGATATCAAACCCAGCATATTCGTTAGGACTCCACCCATTTAATTTTTGGGTGTGACGTAAATCGCTGATTACGTACTTGCTATCGAATTCGGTGAACTTTGTATCGTAAATTCCCACAATGGTAAATGCTCTTTGGCGAGGTGGATTTTGAACGAAATACGTTCTGATTTTATCACCTAACTTCATTTTAAGTTTTGATGCTAGGTTTTTTGATATCAAAACATCGTTTGATGTTGTTGCGCTGTTGTAGTTTGGTATTTGCCCTTCAACTAGGTTCGATTTAAAAAAATTCCAGTCGAAAGATTTATCAACACCTTTTAGAATGACCCCTTGTATTTCGGTTTGCGATTTTATTATACCCGGTTTTATTGTAAAGGGATGGATAGATTTTACATTATCGACTTTAAGAAGCTCGGCGATGGGAACTTTTTTTGCGTTTAAGGGCGAAATTTCGAGAGATGCATTTGCTTCTAGGTTGTTGATTTGAATAGGAGCCGTGAAGCCCGTTACTTTTTCTCTGATTTCCTTTTTGAAACCGGTTACTATTGCTAGCGCAATAACCATAACGGCAGTACTAATTGCAATGCTGATGGCTGCAATGCGGCTCATTCGTTGAGCGATTAAACCTTGGTAGTTACGCTCTTTAACGAGCCTTTGAGCAATAAAAAGTTCAGTATTCAACGGTTGTGATTTTGCTAAAACTAATGGGATGAAGATAGCATAATTGCAGCTATGAAAAAAGAGAGGATGATTGTACTGAAAGTAAAAAAGGGAGCAAGTGCTCCCTTTTCTATACTATTCCGTTTTTCCTGGATATACTTTTAGTGCTTCGGCTAGGCAATCCATTGCATTTTTTAAGTCCTCTATTTTTAGAACATATGCAATACGAACTTCGTTTTTACCCAATCCGTTAGTTGCATAAAAACCTGTAGCAGGAGCAACCATCACGGTTTGATTTTTATATTCAAACGAATCGAGTAGCCATTGGGCGAATTTGTCAGAGTCGTCGATAGGAAGCTTTACCACTGTGTAGAAGGCTCCCTTAGGTGTTGGGCAGTAAACGCCAGGCATGTTGTTGAGCGCACTAACCATGAAGTCTCTGCGTTCAATATACTCATTGTAAACCCCTTCAAAATATGACTTTGGAGTGCGAAGTGCTGCCTCTGATGCAATTTGGCCAATTGCGGGAGGACATAGGCGTGCTTGTCCGAATTTAAGAACTGCCGACATGAGCTCTTGATTGCGGGAAATTAGTGCGCCAACTCGTGCTCCACACATGCTATATCGTTTCGATACAGAATCGAATAGAACTACGTTGTCTTCTATCCCTTTTAGGTTTAAGCACGAGAAATGCTTTTCTCCATCGTAACAGAATTCACGGTAAACTTCATCAGCAAAAAGGAATAGATCATATTTCTTTATTATGCTGCTTAATGTCTCTAGCTCTTCTTTTGTGTAAAGGTAACCAGTTGGATTATTAGGGTTACAAATTACAATACCTCTTGTTTTGGGAGTGATAAGTTTTTCAAACTCAGAGATTGGGGGTAGAGCAAAATTATTTTCGATAGAAGCTGTAATCGGTTTTACAACAACCCCTGTTTGAAGCGCAAAGCTGTTATAGTTTGCGTAGAATGGTTCTGGAATGATTACCTCTTCGCCTGGATTCAGGCACGCTCCAAATGCAAATGTGATTGCTTCAGATCCTCCAGTTGTTATAAGTATATCTTTTGCAGAAATATCAATACCTTCCTTTTGGTAGTACTCGGCGAGTCCTTTGCGGTACGATTCATTTCCTGCAGAGTGGGTATACTCAATTACCGTTTCTTTTATGTTCTTAATTGCTTCCAACGCTTCTGTTGGAGTTGGAATGTCAGGCTGTCCGATGTTGAGATGGTAAACTTTTACCCCTCTTTTTTTTGCAGCTTCGGCAAATGGAACCAGCTTTCTGATGGGAGACGCTGGCATTACAGCCGATTTTTCCGATAATTTAGGCATATAGTCCTTGTTAGGTTGTTATTACTGTTTTGGAGGAAGAATCTCCCCCTTTATGGTGAGTGTTACCATGCTCGTAGTTGCGTTTGAGTAAACGTATACCAGCTTGGTGAAGACACCGACAATTTGAGAGTTGTAGGTTACTTTAATTTTTCCCGTTTTTCCTGGCGCAATAGGCTCCTTCGACCACTCTGGAGTCGTACATCCACAGGATGGGTTAACGCTAGTAAGAATTAAAGGAACTTTTCCTGTATTCTTAAATTCAAAGAAGTAGCTTGCATCTCCTTTGTGTTCGAGCTTGTTGAAGTTGTGCTCGAGTGTTTTAAACTCAATGGTAGGTGCATTTGGATTTTGAGCCGTTGCGACAGATATTGCCGCAAAGAAAATCATTGTAAATGTTGCAAGTAGCTTGTTCATTGTTGTTACAATTTCATAAGTTTTGGTGCAAAGGTAAGGTTTATGCTCTATTCTTATTATCAAGCACCATACTTTATTTATAAGAATAGGATTAAAAATGGGTGATCCCTTCGCCACTTTGGCTTTACGGCTCTATTTTTAACAGAATAATAGTTAGCTGAATCCCATTACTCGCTAGGTTTTTGATATTTTGCGCCTTCCATAAAACGGCCGCAATTTCTATTTTTATTTAGATGACAGCAGGAAAGACCATATCTCTTATCTTTTTTTGAATTGGAATTCGAAAAAAATAATAAATTTGCGCCTTACATGCTTAGAGGTGTAATAATAAGAAAGACAATTAATAAATTTTCAACCAATGCAGAATAGAGGAGCGATTACTTTTATCGCAGTTGTACTAGCTATTGCCAGCTTATTTCAACTCTCGTTTTCGTTTGTAACATCGAGGGTGGAGAAGAAGGCAGCGGAGTACGCAAATGGGGATCAACGTAAGTTGTCCAACTACCTTGATTCTATGAAGAATCAGCCTGCGTACTTATTCAATTTATACACTTATCAGGAATGTAAGGATAGGGAAATCAATCTCGGTCTTGACCTTAAGGGTGGTATGAACGTTACCATGGAGGTCTCTGTTGCCGAAATCCTAAAAAGCCTTTCGAACCATAGCGCAGACAGCTCTTTTGTAAAGGCTATCGCTCGTGCTACGGAGATGCAAAAGACTAGCAAGGATGATTTTATCTCTTTATTTGATAAGGCATTCAAAGAGGTTGCTCCTAATGGAAAACTTTCGAAAATTTTTGGCACCTACGAGCTGAAAAGTCAAATTACACCAGAATCAACCAATGAGCAGGTAATTACAGTTCTTCGTAAGCAAGCTGATGGAGCGATTGCCAACTCGTTCAACGTTCTTCGTAATCGTATCGACCGCTTTGGGGTAGTTCAGCCAAATATCCAACGTTTGGGTAACTCTGGTCGTATTCTTGTGGAGCTTCCAGGTGTTAAAGATCCTTCTCGTGTTCGTAAGCTGCTTCAAGGAACGGCAAACCTTCAGTTTTTTGAAACCTATGAGCTGTCTCAGCTTGCTCCATCTTTGATGGCTGCCAACAGCAAGATTGCTGAAATTCAAAAAATGGGAATTGCTCCTGTTGCTAAGGATACAGCTGCAAAAGTTGCTGCTCCTGCTCAAAAGAATTCTTTGAAAAAGCAGGTAGGTAAGGATACCTCTAAGGTGAACAGAGCAGATATGCCGCTATTCTCGGTGTTGACTCCATATTTTGATGGACAAGGTGGCGTTGCTCCTGGTGCCATTGTGGGAACTGCAAAGATTTCTGATACATCTAAGGTGAATGCCTTTATCAATATGCCAACCGTTAAGGCTTTATTCCCTCGCGACTTAGTGTTGATGTGGAGCGTTAAGCCTATCGTAACTAAGGATAAGAAGGAAACCGATAGAATTGAACTTTACGCAATCAAGCTAACAGGCCGCGATGGCAAAGCTCCTCTTGATGGATCTGTTATTGTTGATGCTTCTAAGCAGTTTGACGATCGCCAAGGTTCTGTAGAGGTTGGTATGTCAATGAATGCAGAAGGTGCAAAGACTTGGGCTCGCCTTACTGCAGATAATGTTGGAAAGCAAATTGCCATTGTTCTTGATGGATTTGTATATTCTGCTCCTAAAGTAAATCAAGCAATTGAAGGAGGACGTTCTTCTATTTCAGGTAACTTTACAACGCAAGAGGCAGAAGACTTAGCCAACGTGCTAAACTCCGGTAAACTTCCTGCTCCTGCTAAAATCGTACAAGAGGACGTTGTTGGTCCATCTTTGGGTCAGGAGTCTATTAATGCTGGTATGATTTCGTTTATCATAGCCTTCCTGCTTGTTCTTGGATACATGGTATTCTTCTACAGCGGTGCTGGTTTGGTTGCCAATGTCGCTCTTCTTGCTAACCTTTTCTTCCTATTTGGAGTTCTTGCTTCGTTTAAGGCTGTTCTTACACTTCCTGGTATTGCAGGTATTGTACTTACCATGGGTATGGCGGTTGATGCGAACGTTATTATCTACGAACGTATTAAGGAGGAAATGCGACTTGGAAAGGGCTTACGCCTTGCTCTTAAGGATGGCTTTAAGCATGCGCTTCCTGCAATCATCGATGGTCAGCTAACTACTTTGATTACGGGTATTGCTCTTTACATCTTTGGTTCTGGTCCTGTTCAAGGTTTTGCTACAACGCTTATCATTGGTATCGCTACTTCGTTGTTCACATCAATCTTTATAAGCCACTTGGTATTCGATTGGTGGTTGAATAAGGGACGCGACATTAAGTTCTTTACAAAGCTTACTGAAAACTTCCTACATAACACAAAGATCGACTTTGTTGGTATTCGTAAGTACGCCTACATCTTCTCTATAACTGTTATTACGCTAGGAACTGCTTCGTGGGTAATAAAAGGTTTTAACTACGGTGTTGACTTTACCGGAGGTAGAACGTATACCGTAAGATTTGACAAGAATGTAAGCACTAATGAGATCAGACATGAACTTGGCGCTGCTTTTGGCGAAAGTCCAGAAGTAAAGCAATTTGGTCCTGCTACACAGGTGAAGATTACCACCAAGTACATGATCGAAGATAACAAGAGTAATGTTGATAGCATCATCAGCAAAAAACTTTACGTTGCACTAAATAAGTACAACACTAAGCAGCTAACTTATGATGAGTTTGCAACAACTACCAAGACTCCGATTGGCATCATGTCTTCTTCGGTTGTTGGTCCATCTGTGGCAGACGACATTAAGTTGGGAGCGATTATTGCTGTAATTGTATCTCTAATTGCTATCTTTATTTATATCGCTATCCGATTCAGACGTTGGCAGTGGGGACTTGGAGGTGTTGCCTCTCTATTCCACGATACAATGTTTGTGCTTGGCTTCTACTCGCTGTTCTCTGCCATCATGCCATTTAATATGGATGTGGACATGAGCTTTATTGCGGCGATTCTGACCATTATCGGTTACTCAATCAACGACACGGTGATTATCTTCGACCGTATCCGCGAGTATCGTAGAGATTATCCAAAGCGTGAGCTTAAGGTAAACATCAACCAAGCAATTAACAGCACCCTTGCGAGAACATTCAATACCGTAGGTACTGTATTGGTGGTTCTTTTTGCCATCTTCTTTTTCGGGGGCGACGTTATTAGAGGTTTCTCTTTTGCATTATTGCTTGGTGTACTTATTGGTACATTCTCTTCAGTGCTTGTTGCAACTCCAATTGCTTACGACCTATTTAAGGATGGGGAAGAGCAGAAAAATCTTCATGAATAATCTTTCATACAAATATGAGGGCAGCCCATCGAGCTGCCCTTTTTGTTTTTAAGGGTTGCCCTAGTTGTGTGGACTTCGTATTTTATGTAATAATTGAACCGTATTTTATATCTTCGTAGCAAAGAAGGTGACAATGATTACAGTAAAAGATATAAGGAAGGAATTTGGCACGCTCGAGGTGCTTAAAGGCATTAATCTCGAAATAGAATCCAACCAGGTGGTTAGCATTGTTGGTGCTAGCGGTGCGGGTAAGACAACCCTTTTGCAGATAATGGGGAGCTTAATGAAACCCACATCTGGAGATGTTCTTATCGAAGGCGCAAGCATTTGTGGTATGAAGGAGGCCGAACTTTCCGATTTTCGAAACAGGCAGATTGGGTTTGTGTTTCAGTTTCATCATCTTCTTCCCGAGTTTTCGGCGTTGGAGAATGTCTGCATTCCAGGCTTTATTGCCAAGCGATCTCAGCGCGAGGTGGAGGCACAAGCTAAGGAGCTGCTCGATTTGTTGGGCTTATCCCATCGAATGAGCCATCGGCCACAGGAACTCTCAGGAGGAGAGCAGCAGCGTGTTGCTGTAGCTCGCGCTTTAATCAACAACCCTTCGGTAATTTTTGCCGACGAGCCTTCTGGCAATCTCGACTCTTCCAGCAAGCAGGATTTGCATAGCCTTTTCTTTAAACTTCGCGACCAGTTTAAGCATACCTTTATCATTGTAACGCACGACCACGAGCTGGCGCGTATGTCTGATAGGACGATCACCTTAAACGATGGCTTTGTCATTAATGAGTAGTGACAACCTAATAGAGGTAAAGGAGTATCTTGAGGAGCAGTACCACCGTTACTGCACCTCCTCGTTTATCGACGACGATCCCATTCAGATTCCTCATCTCTTCGACTCCCAACAGAATATCGAAATAGCGGGCTTTTTTGCCGCCACCTTTGCTTGGGGACAGCGAAAAACAATCATTTCAAAGTCGAAGGAGCTTATTGCGCGGATGGATAATAATCCCCACGAATTTATTTGCAGCTTTACCGAGGCCGATTTGAAAAGCCTTGTAGGGTTTCGGCATCGTACCTTTGGAGATAAGGATGCCGTTAGCTTTGTTCGTGCGCTCTCCGCAATATACCGGAATCACCTCTCTATGGACCTATTTTTGGGCAGTAGAGGCGTAAGTAATCCAGTGGATGCCATTAGGGCGATACGTTCGTGCTTCCTCGAAACGGAAGGTGTTTATAGTACCTCTATGCGCCATGTTGCCAATCCAGATGCAGGATCGGCTGCTAAGCGGTTAAATATGTTTTTTAGGTGGATGGTACGATCTTGCCGAGAGAATGTCGACTTTGGACTTTGGCAGTCGTTGCAGCCGAAAGATCTTTTAATACCTTTAGACTTACATGTTGGGAATGTCTCCCGCGAGTTAGGGTTGCTGCAGCGCAGGCAAAACGATTTTAAGGCGGTACAGGAACTCACGGAGGTCCTCCGGACATTTGATCCGTTAGATCCAATTCGGTACGATTTCGCATTGTTTTCGATTGGCGTTAGCGGAGGGATAGCAAGTGGCGAACAGGAAATCTAATATATATGGCAAATACGTGGTTTCAGTTTAAGCAATTTAAGGTAGAGCAGGGTAAAACGGCCATGAAGGTGGGTACCGATGGCGTGCTTCTTGGCGCATGGGCTAATGTTAATGAAGCCGCTTCCATTCTCGATGTGGGAACGGGGACAGGCCTAATTGCGTTAATGGTTGCGCAGCGGAATTCCGAGGCAGCAGTAACGGCTATTGATATTGATTCTGATGCTGTTGATCAAGCGTTGGAGAATGTGGAAGCCTCCTCATGGCGCGGGAGAATAGCGGTGACGAATGCCGACTACGGAACCTTTCGGCAGGGAGAATCCGAACTTTTTGATCTTATAGTTTCCAATCCACCCTATTTTAAGCAGTCGTTAAAGCCTGATCAGAAGTCGCGCGCAATTGCTCGGCACGACCATAAGCTGCCGCACGAAACCCTTATTGAGCGTTCTGTCGATTTACTTACTTCTGCTGGGCGTTTAAGTGTTATTCTGCCCTACGTTGAAGGGAGCGTGTTTATTGCGATGGCTGCCGCCAAGGGGCTTTTTTGTATCCGAAAAACAAACGTTTATCCCACGCCCGATGGCGGTATAAAGCGCTTGCTGCTCGAGTTCTCTAAGGTACAGCAGGCGTTAATCGAAAACGACCTGGTGGTGGAGGATAGGGGAAGGCACCTATACTCGAAAGATTACCTTTCGTTAACGGGCGATTTCTACCTGTTTGGCTAATTTCTGCCTGCTAGTAGGTGCAAACTGCACATTTTCCACTTTGTGAGCATTGCTAAGGGGTATTGTCGATTTAATATGCTAAATAAAAATATGAGCAAAGGCATGGCGATTTTGAGTCCATGCCTTTTTTAATTTATTTTATTAACAAAATAAAGTGTTAAAAAAGATTTTAAGCTTGCAAGCGGTGTAATTAGTAAAATTGTAACTACATCAATGCGTTAAATCGATAAATTGTAATTAGAATTATGGTGTATTTAATCAATTTAACATTTTCGTTTGTCGTTTATCATAAAAAACATTTGGAAAATTCGTAGAGGATGGTACCTTCGCATCGTGCGTTGTAAAATTACAAGCTGAAAGCACAGCGCATTTTTTTTGAATTGTATGATTTTGTGAAAAATCAGTAGAGAATGCCAACTATTAAAGTTCGGCACCTGCCCTTCGGGGTTTTTGAATTGTAATTCTAGCCACGGCTAGGAGATGTTACCAATTTTATTTTTACTAACTACTAAACAATTTGAATCTATGAGACGATTTCTATCGTTCTTGCTGATTCTTTTAGTTGGTGCAAGCACTGCGCTTGCTCAGCAACGAAAAGTATCAGGCCAGGTTACCTCGATGGATGGTAAGGAAACCTTACCAGGGGTAAACGTTTTTGTAAAAGAATTTCCCACCACTGGAACTATCACCGACATTGACGGAAAGTATGAGCTCAAATCTCTTCCTGCAGGCTCCAAAACGCTTGTTTTCCGTTTTGTTGGTATGAAGCTTATTGAACGTCCGATCACAAGCGACGTTATTAATGCAAAAATGGAAGCCGACAACCAGCAAATTGAGGAGGTTGTTGTTACCGGTTACGGTACTTATAAGAAGCAGGCTTTTACGGGATCGGCATCAACCATCGACTCTAAGAAAACGATGGATGTACCAACCGTATCTATCGAAAACAAGCTTGCGGGTGCTGTTGCAGGGGTAAACATTACCTCTACTTCTGGTCAACCTGGCTCGGTGCAGTCTGTTAGCATCCGTGGTATGGGTTCGATGAATGCCGGAAACCAACCTCTTTACGTTATTGACGGTGTTCCGATGATGACTGGTAATGCGAGCTCTTTCTCCTACGAGTCGGCTGGTAGTAGCCTTTTGTCTACGCTAAATGCCAACGATATTGAGAACATGACCGTTATTAAGGATGCTGCGGCAGCCTCTCTTTACGGTTCTCGTGCGGCAAATGGTGTGATCGTAATCACCACCAAGCGTGGAAAAGCCGGAAAGACAAAGTTCAACGTTAAGTCGGATTTTGGTTTCTCTGACATGGCTATCAACTATCGTCCAACCTTAAATGGCGACGATCGTCGTGAGATTCTTCACCTCGGTCTTGTTAACTACGCTACCAAGAATGGTATTGCAGATCCTACTGGTTATGCCAACACCAACATTGATACCTACGCAGGTAAGCCTTGGAGTGGCTATACAGATTGGAGAGACTTGCTTCTTCAAAGAGGTATGCACCAAAACCACGAGGTTTCGGCAGCAGGTGGTTCGGAGAATACCAACTTCTACTCATCGCTTTCGTACACCAGCCAACAGGGTATTACCCTTAACTCCGACTTCGAGCGTGTTACAGGTCGTTTAAACCTTAACCACAAGGCGGGTAACTTTAACATGGGTGCGAACGTAACTTTTGCTTCAACCGAGCAAGACGTAAATACGGAAGGAACAAGCTTCTCTAACCCATTGATGGCTTTATCTATGACTATCTCCCCATCTTCTTATCCTTATAACGAAGATGGAACCTATGCTACCTACTTCCCTGCGTTGAATGCTGATAGCAACCCGCTGCAATCGTCTAATGTTAACTACAATAAAAGTAAGATTATTCGTACGCAGAATAACGTTTTTGCAGGATATAGCATCACCAAGGACCTTTCGGTAAAACAAACCTTGAGCTTAGACTTTAACAACACCAACAGCTCTGTTTGGTGGGATCCTCGTTTTGGCGATGGTAAAGGTTCTAAAGGTGTTATGCAGAAGTACTCCATTAACAGAACTCGTTTAAGTTCTCAAACGCAGGCTCAGTACGTAAAGACATTTGCCGATGTTCATAACGTAGACGTGCTAGCAGCCTACGAGTTGGAAGATAATAAAACCGAAAGCCTTTACGGTAACGGTAATACCTTCCCTTCGTTCCAGAAGCCAGAAATTGGAAATGCTTCAACCACCCGTGCTTCTAGCTCTACCGATGGCCATAGAATGATCTCCTATGTAGGTCGTGTAAACTATAACTACGATAACAAGTACTTTGTGGGCGGTAGCTTCCGTCGCGATGGAACTTCTCGCTTATCTCCAGATTCTCGTTGGGGTAACTTCTGGTCTACCTCGGCCTCTTGGATGTTCACCAAGGAAGACTTCATGTCTTCTCTACAGAACGTGGTATCTAACGGTAAGCTACGTTTATCTTACGGGGTAAACGGTACGCAACCTTCCGACCTTTACGGCTTTATGGCTCTTTACGGTTACGGATATAACTACAACGGAAACCCCGGATCGGCCGAAACCCAGCTCGAGAACTCGGGCTTGAAGTGGGAGAAGAACTACGCAACCAACATCGGTTTAGACTTTACCCTTTTCAACCGTTTAAGCTTTACTGTTGACTACTACAACCGCGATACCAAGGATTTGATCATGAATCTTCCTGTTTCTCAAACAACCGGATTCTCTAACTACCTGGTAAATATCGGCGAGATGAATAACCGTGGTTTCGAGTTCGAGATTACCTCTAGAAACTTTGCAACTAACGACTTTACTTGGACAACCAGCTTTAACCTAACTCACAATAAGAATAAGGTTACCAAGCTAGATGGCAACCAAACCGAAATTATCGATGGTCGCCTAATCCATAAGGTAGGATATGCCTACAATACCTTCTACCTAAGAGAGTATGCTGGTGTAGACCCACAAACTGGTAAGGAGTTATTCTATACCAACGACGGTACAGGTGGTACAACTACCAATCCAAGCGCCGCCAAGTATGTAACTGCCGGATCAGTTGATCCTAAGGTAAGCGGAGGTTTGTCTAACAACCTACGTTGGAAGGATTTTGACCTTAACTTCACCTTTACCTACTCGCTAGGTGGTAAGGCTTACGATAACGCTACTTGGATTCAAAGTAACGGAGGTACCTACAACTACTACGGTAACGTACCTAGCTACTACGACATCAACAAGGTATGGACTGGCCCTGGCGATACCAAGGCAACCCTTCCTCAGTTTACCTACGGTAATACCAACAACGTATCAACTCGTTGGCTGAAATCGACCGATCACCTACGCCTAAAGAACCTAACCTTTGGCTATAACATTCCAAAGAACTGGGTAGCTAAGGCCGGATTCGAAAAGGTTCGTCTATACTTCTCTGGTACCAACCTGCTTACCTTTAAGGATAAGGATCTATACTTCGATCCAGAGGTGCCAACCAACGGTATTGTGCTGTTCACGGCTCCTGCTTTAAGAACTCTTGCATTTGGTATTGACATTGGGTTCTAGAATACAATGAATATAATCGAGCAACCCCGTTGCTCCTTTAAAAACGAATTCAAGATGAAAAGATTTTACAAGTATATGGCAGTTGCTATTGCAGCGGTGGGGGTATCATCCTGCAGCAACGACTGGTTGGATAGAGAGCCTAGCACCTCTATCCCAACAGAAAAAGCTATAACCTCGTACTACGATTTGGTTACAGCACAGAACGGTATGTATGACGGCCTGCAGGAGGATCAAAACTACTACGGAGCCCGTATGTTCTACTACGGCGATGTACGTGGTGATGATATGCAGTCTACAGCTCCCGGAAAGAGAACGCATCCTCTTTACGAAATGAACTATACTGTAGAGAGCGCCCCCGAAATGTGGGCAACCCCCTACAACGTAATTCGTCGTGCCAACAATATCATTAAGGCTGTAGAGAATGGCCAGGTAAAGGATGGCGTTGCGGCTAACATCAACGACATCGTTGGTCAGGCCTATGCCGTACGCGCTTTGGTGCTGTTCGATTTAACCCGCGTATACTCGCAGCCATACTATGTTAGCAACGGAGCTGGTCTTGGAGTACCTATCGTGCTAACTCCTGGAGGCTATACTGCCAAGGTTGGACGCAGCACGCTCAAGGAGTGCTACGATCAGATTATTGCCGACCTAAACAAGTCGGTTACCCTTTTGGCTAGCTCCAAAAAGGTGGGATACATCAACTCTTGGGCTGCAAAGGCGCTACTCTCTAGGGTATACCTTTACAAGGCCGACTACGCCAACGCCTACACAACCGCCGTTGACGTAATTACCAAGAGCCCCTACAGGCTATGGACCAATAGCGAGTACGTAAACGCTTGGTCTTCGGCTGGTAACTCGGAGCTTCTTTTCGAAATCGTAAACAAGGGTAGCGACGACTGGGTAGACCGCGAAGCTATCGGTTACCTGCTTGCCGAAAAGGGATACGACGACTACATCATCACCAAGAACTTCTACGATTTGGTTAACCAAAATCCGAACGACGTTCGCCTAGGTATGTTTACCATTCCTGCAACGTTGGATAAGAATGGCAAGAAGAAGATCAACGGGGTAGATGTTACCGGAATGAAGATTTATCTGACCAAGTTCCCCGGTCGTGCAGACTTTAGCCCCAACGATGTTCGTGTAAACAACATCCCAGTGCTACGCTTATCAGAGATTTACCTTATAGCAGCAGAGGCAGCACTTCAGGGTGGTGCTACGGCAGCCGACGCAACCAAGTATTTGGATGCTATCGTAAACCGTGCTGACAATGCCACGCATGTGGTAGAAGCAGACGTAACGCTTGACCGCATTCTTAAGGAAAGACGTTTGGAGCTCGTTGGCGAAGGACAGCGCTTCTTTGATGCCATGAGAACCGGAAAGACAATTACTAGGTATACTGGTGCTGCTGATAAAGGATGGCATAGTACGCTGCCCGATATGAAGTCGGCCAGCTTCGACAACACCTACTATCGTGCAATTCTCCCCATCCCTAAGGTGGAGGTTGACGCCAATCCTCTCATAAAGGATCAGCAAAATAAGGGATACTAGTAGTTTGATTTAGCAGTTAATAGGAAGGAGCACCTTGTTGAAAGGCGCTCCTTCTTTTTTACTCGTATGCGGCAGCAGCCGGTAGCCCATCTCTTGCTATCAAAAGCGGCTACGATACCCCTACCGCAGGGGGCACTTCAAAATAAGACGTATCGTTCTAGTGGGCAAATATTCTTACCGAATCGCTGTAAACCAGCGTCTCGTCTGCCCCCTGGTAGGCGCATCTAAACTCGTACTCCTTTCCAGGTGTAAAGCCCGAAATATTTTTCTTACGCGTAGTCGATGGGGTTAGCCTCCATTCCGTCATGTTGGCAGGTGCAGGCACCGGCGCCGAGTAGAAGTTGTACACCTTCGCGTTGCTATTGGCATCTACCGAAACGAGCACGTCACCCATATTTTCGCCTCCTGTAACCTTAAACCCTTCGGGCTTTGGTAGCGTACCAACCTTTTTATTATCCTTTGCAATCGTAAAGCCAGTTGTTTGCAGCTTGCTTAAATCGCCCTTTGCCTGCCGGTTTACCTCTAGGGCTATTTCCCGTAAGGCATCCGATAGCACGCGCCTAGACGCATTTTTGGCAATAATATCAGCCGAAGTCCCATTCTGCGCCTTGGCTAGCTTGGTTTCGTAGTCGGTGTTAATAACCTTCAGGTTGGGTATTACCTCTGCCTCGAAGGTGAAGTTGGGGTTGCCCGTTAGGCAGTTATGAACGGATCTGCCTGTGATGGGAAGCTCGCTATCTGAGAGCTTGGAGTAGTCAATGCAAACTTCGTGTTTGTTCATGTTAGCTGTTTTTATTTATAGTTTAACTTCCTTGTTGTTTGCTAAATGATTAACAACGGGAGGTTTTGAAAAGTTCTTTTTTGGCTCTTTTTTTTCTGTTGGAGCATAGAGGGCTTTGTGCATATGTGAATACGATGGTGTATAAATTTTCAGTTTACCCTGTTAACGTGCAGTATGCGTGGATTGTACAGTTGTTTTGCCTTGTTTGTTACTTCCCATAACTGATTAGTAATGGCTCATTTCTTATCAGTTTTGCGCTATTTCTTATCAGTAATGGCTCATTTCTTATCAGTTTTGCGCTATTTCTTATCAGTAATGGCTCATTTCTTATCAGTTTTGAGCTATTTCTTATCAGTAATGGCTCATTTCTTATCACGCTATTTCTTATCAGTAATGGCTCATTTCTGTTCAGTAATAAGCTGCCACTGAAGAGGAACTTGAGGGAGTAGCGGCAGGCGCTTGCTGTTCACAAAAGAATGATGGGTAATTGCTCATTATTTAAATAAAGCCTGAATATCGGGGATTTCGGGGATTCGGGAAGCTGTGTCTAGGGGATGCTGTAGACCTGTTTTCGTAGAAGGCTATTCTGGCAACTTGAATGGTATTGTATGGAATGGTCAGATAATCAACTAAATGCGAATTGTTATTGTGTATTAACATATGTATTTAAATGTGCCTTTATAGGTGTTTTGCATAAATTAAGATTGTGTTTTTGTTTGTAGCCTTATTTAGGGTAACAGCTTATAAATTATAAGCAAAAGCAGGTTCGTATAGCTAAATTGCAATGTAAAAAAACAGTATTGGTTACAGTTAATTACGAAAAATTGACACTGACAGCTTGTTTTTATTGTTTAGTAGATTTTAAGTGCTACTTTTGCATATGTTGCTGGCTGGATATTTAGGCTAATCTTTTGTATTGGTAAGTAGCCTGCTGCAGCTCCACCATGAGGGATGGTGGAAGAGTGAATTAATCAAATAACAAACTGCTAAACAAACTATTATGAGGCGATTTCTAACGTTACTCGTAACGCTAGTTGTCTTTGGCGTTGGCTCAGCGCTAGGGCAAGTAAAGCAAGTCACTGGGGTTGTTACATCTGCGGATGACAAGCAATCCATTCCAGGGGTAAGCGTTTTTGTAAAGGAAGCTCCATCTGTGGGTGCTTCAACGGACATCAACGGAAAGTACACCCTTAAAAATGTTCCTGCAAATGCAAAAACTATTGTATTCCGATTCGTAGGATACACTTCGGTAGAGCTTCCTATTAGTGCTACCTTAGACGTGGCGCTTCAGTCTGAGGCTCAAAAAATCGATGAGGTAATGGTTGTAGCCTATGGTACTGCTAAGAAGAGTGCCTTTACTGGTTCTGTTGCTCAGATTAACGAAAAAAAGTTGGAGCGTAAGAACGTTTCTGAAATTTCTAAAGCTCTAGCTGGTGAGGTTGCTGGTGTTGCCATTGTAAATACATCAGGTCAGCCAGGTAGTAATGCAACCATTAGAATCCGTGGTTTTGGATCTGTAAATGCAAGCCAAAGCCCTCTTTACATTGTTGATGGAGTTCCTTTTAACGGAGACATTAGCTCTATTTCTCCTAGTGATATTGCAACGACTTCTGTTTTAAAGGATGCAACAGCTACCGCCATTTATGGTGCTAGAGGTGCCAATGGGGTAGTTCTGATTACAACCAAAAAGGGTGATAGAAACTCTTCTTCTATTGATGTAGAAGTTAAAACGGGTTGGAATATGAAGCTGCTTCCAAGCTACGATGTAATTAGCAATCCTGAGCATTTTATGGAGTTGACTTGGGAGTCTATGCGAAATAGAACGATTGCAGTAGGTTACGACGCCACTCCTGCTGGTTCTTTGAAGTTGTCAGATCCTGCTGCTTATGCTGCTGGTTTTAAAGCTTATTGGGATGCAAACTATGCTGCTGCTGGTGTTAATGCTTCGAAGTATATATTCGATGGCAATCAGAAAGGGATCAACAGCGTATATAACATGTGGAAAGCAGATGGAGATAAGCTTATAGATCCTACAACTGGAAAGTTTATTAAAGGTATCGAACGTAAGTACACTCCAGAAGATTGGGAGGATAATATCTTTAGAACAGGAAAGAAGGTTGAAGCCTCTGTAAAATTTAGTGGTGGAAATGAAAAGACTCAGTATTTTTCTTCATTTGGTATCAATAATGACCAGGGGTACTACATTGGTTCTGACTTTTCTCGCTTAAATGCTCGCTTAAACGTAAACCATAAGCCTAAGGAATGGCTTAAGGGAAGCGTAAATATGGCCTACTCTTACATGGAGACAAACAATCCGGGACAGACTGGTTCTGCCAATAACGGATTCTACTTTGTAAATAATATTCCGTCCATTTATCCTGTTTTTCAACGTGATGAAAATGGAGCGCTAATTCCTGATATGCTTGTTGGGGGTAACCGTTACGACTATGCTTTTAGCAGCTTAGGCGGAAGGCCTTTTGGTGATGGTATTAATCCTGCAGGCGCCGTAAGATTAGACAAAAGAAGAACATTTGCACATCAAATTTCTGCAACATCGAACTTGGAGGCTACTTTGGCTCAAGGTTTAACATTGAGCACAACTTTCGGAACCCAAGTTTTGGCTAACGATCTATCTTCTCTTACTAATCCATATTACGGAGATGCTGCTGGTTTAGGTAGAATTTACAAAGAAATGAATATTCTTTCTTCGTACACTTGGACTCAGATGCTTAGATATGCTACTAAGTTTGACGGAGGACATAACGTGAATGCTTTTATTGCTCACGAAGTTACTTCGGAGGATAACAAGTACAATAACGGACAGAAGGATGGTTTGGTTGAGCCAGGAACGCTAACTTGGAACAATGCCGTAAACATGTCTTCAATGAACTCGTATATTGTCGACTACTTTATTGAGTCTTACTTTGGTCAGGTAAACTATGACTACAAGGAAAAGTATTTTGTATACGGAACAATCCGTCGCGATGGCTCTTCTCGTTTCCCCAATAACAGATGGGGTAACTTCGGTGCAGTTGGTGCTGCATGGGCCATTTCTTCAGAGGATTTCATGAAACAATTCGAGTTTATTCGTAGCATGAAACTTAAGGCTAGCTATGGTATTCTAGGAAACCAAGATATTGGGAACTATCCCGCCTACAACAACTATGCAATTGAAAACCTTGAAAAGAAACCAGCCTTTGTATATAACTACAGAGGAAATATGGATCTTACTTGGGAAAAAAGTAAGATGTTCAACGTTGGTTTGGAGTTCTCTTTAGGAAACTATATTGATGGTGAGGTTGAGTACTTCAGAAAAAACACGGATAACCTTCTTTTCTATAAGAGAGTTTCTCCTTCTATTGGATTTGAAAAAGTTCCCGTAAACGATGGTAAACTATTAAATACAGGTATTGAGTTTAATTTTACGGCTCACCTAGTAAATACTAACGACTTGCGAGTTGATTTCAGAATTAATGGCTCGCACATCAACAACGAAATGAAGAGAATGCCTATTGACGAGGCTACAGGAAAGGAAAAAATTGTTGATGACCAGGGTGCTTATGCTTATACCAAAGGCCATTCTTTATACGACTTTTATGTTAGAGAGTATGCTGGGGTAGAGGCTCAAACAGGTTTACCACAGTGGAATCGTTACTACTACATGGATGGAGCAAACAAGGTGACTATTTCTTCGATGGAAGAATTCTTAGCTGGTGATAAAAAAGGTAGTAAGGTGTTGGTGGAAAAAACATTTGATTACAACAATGCTACTAAAAAGTATATTGGAAAATCAGCAATACCTGCTTTAACAGGGGGCTTTGGTTTCGATGTATCGTACAAAAACTTCACGCTAGCAACTCAATTCTTGTATAGCCTTGGCGGATATTCTTACGACAATATGTACGCAGGTTTGATGTCAAATAACGAATCAGGTGGAAACAACTGGTCTACTGATATAGAGAAGCGTTGGCAAAAGCCCGGAGATGCAACTTCTATTCCTCGTCTAACAAATGACTACGATAAGGATGGCTATAGCGTTTCTGATAGAGGTATTGTAAAGAGTAACTACTTAAACCTAAACAATATTCTTCTATCTTACGAGTTGCCAAAGAATATCGTAAGCAAGTTGAGCGTTAAAGGTGCTTCTATAAGCGTAAGTGGTGATAACCTCTGGTTGACAACCAA
The DNA here is from genome assembly GCF_000798815.1 of Alistipes sp. ZOR0009. NCBI lineage: Bacteria > Pseudomonadati > Bacteroidota > Bacteroidia > Bacteroidales > Rikenellaceae > Alistipes > Alistipes sp. ZOR0009. The sequence continues at coordinate 22,750 of NZ_JTLD01000033.1, forward strand.
AAGAAAGGGCTATGTTCCTTCTACATCAGTTAGTGGTAGCAACGACAGCTACAGGTACTCTCCTTTGAGCACCGTATCTGTTGGATTAAAGGTTCAATTCTAAAACGTAGAACGATGATAAAAGCAAAATATTTATTGGGTTTCCTATCGTTAGGAGCCTTGCTGGTTGGCTGTAGTGAAGATAATTTCGACAAGAGGCCTACTGAAACAATATCAGATAAGAACTTGCAGGAGCAGTATAAAAAGGATCCAAAGGTTATTGATGGAATGATCCGAGGCGCTTATTTTATGCTATTCAAAACAGGTTCAGGAGGTACAACTGGGCACTCTGACTTTGGTCAAAAGTCGGTTGATATTTCTACTGATATTTTATCAGGAGATATGGCGCAACGAAAGAGTAGCTACGGGCATTTTTATAATAATGAGGAGTTGCTTTCTACTACAAGAACAAGTGGAACAAACCAGATGTACTGGAAGTACTATTTCAAAGTTGTGAAGTCTTGTAATGACATTCTATCGCTGTTCTTTGAGAATGATACTGAGCAGCCTAAAGAAAATCAGGCAAAATGGGGGCAAGCAAAAGCTTTACGAGCTTATGCTTACTATAACTTGGCAATGATGTATTCGAAGGGGTATAGCTCTCCAGATGATCTTTGTGTTCCTATATACAATGTTAAAAACATGGATGTTGCTGCTCCTTTGAGCTCTGTTCGTAAGGTGCTGGAATTTGCAAAGAAAGACTTGGAAGATGCAGTAGTTGCGCTAGCTGGATTTAAGCGTGACGGAAAGTACCAAATTGACGAATATGTTGCTTCTGGTATGCTTTCTTACGTTTATTTGACAGTTGGAGAGTACGACAAGGCAATTGCATCTGCTGATAAGGTGTTGGCTGCATACAAGCCAATGACTGCGCTTGAAGTTACAGGTGGATTAAATTCTATTGCTGCTCCAAGTTTGATGTGGGGAGTGGATATAACCAATGAGAACTCTGGGAGCTTAGTGACATTTTGGGGGCATATGGATATTTATACTTATAGCTATGTTTATGCTGGTGCTCGTAAAACCATTGACAAAGGCTTGTATGATCAGATATCAGCACAAGATGTAAGAAAGTACCAGTTTAGTAGTTCATCGTTACTTCCTTTGTGGAAGTTTTATGATAAGGGGCGTGTTAATGGTGGAGACAGAAAATGGGAAAATGATATTTTCTGGATGAGAGCCGATGAGTTTATTCTTGTAAAGGCTGAGGCTCAGGCACGTTCTGGAAAGGCTGGTGATGCTTCGACAACATTAAACACCCTTTTAAGCAAAAGAGCCGCTGTTGAAGGAACACCTGGATGTTTCCCTGCAGGCACACCTGCTGGCGCACCTACCTACGACATGACCAACATTCTAGATGCTGTATACTTGCAGTGGAGAATCGAAACTTGGGGAGAAGGACGTGCTCTTTCTATTATGAAGCGTTTCCAAAAGAGCGTAAAAAGAGGTGTAAATCACTCAGAATATCCTGGTGCGGTTATTTCTTATGATGATCCACGCCTGACGTTTGCAATTCCTGAAGTTGAGGCTGTTAATAACCCTAACTTCTAGAATAAAACATACACTTTTAATTGGCAAGGCTACCTTTTAGGTAGCCTTGCTTTTTTATGCTATGTCATGATACTGATGCCTATAAATGAGGTGAAATTGTCTTATTCGGTTTTTGGAATGCGTTCTGGTTCGAATTATGAGTAGTCTGACGAACTGTAAGCAACTTTAGAAATCAGGTTATCAACAGCAACTAGAATGCTATTTTTTACTTTCAGATAAGCATAGATTAACTAATATTCGAATAAATTAAGTCGAAAGTTGCTTGTGTGAATAAATGTTATAAATTTGCAAATGTCGATTTCGTATTATCAATGGGCTGGTTTGCGCTTAGTTTTTCGGAATCAGACAAATGAAAATTTATTACAAACTGCTAAACAAACTATTATGAGGCGATTTTTAACGTTACTCGTAACGCTGCTTGTTTTTGGTGTTGGCTCAGCGCTAGGACAGGTAAAGCAAGTTACTGGGGTTGTCAAATCTTCGGATGATAAGCAGCCCATACCAGGCGTAAGCGTTTTTGTGAAGGAGGCTCCTTCTGTGGGGGCTTCTTCTGATCCTAACGGAAAGTATGTTTTAAAAAACATACCCGCTAATGCAAAAACTATTGTGTTTAAATCCGTAGGGTATGCCACTGTGGAATTTCCTATTAAAAATGTGTTAGATGTTGCTCTTCAGCCTGAGTCTCAAAAGATAGAAGAGGTGATGGTTGTTGCTTATGGGACTTCAAAAAAGAGTTCTTTTACAGGATCAGCAGAGTCTGTAAAATCCGAGAAGTTGAGCACAAGACCGATTGCGAATGTAACAAAAGCATTAGATGGAATGGTTGCAGGTGTTCAAACAACGTCTGGTTCAGGTCAACCTGGTTCAGGAGTTTCTATAGTTGTTCGTGGATATGGATCGATAACATCATCTCAATCTCCACTTTACGTTGTAGATGGTGCCCCTTACGATGGGAATATTTCATCGATTAATCCTAATGACATTGAATCTATGACTATTCTGAAAGATGCTTCTTCTGGAGCTCTTTATGGAGCCAGAGGGGCTAATGGTGTGATTATGATCAATACGAAAAAGGGTAAGGCAGGTAAAGTTAAAGTTAACTTCAAGGCTAACTGGGGAGTTGCTTCTCGTTCAATTCCTCGATATGAAACAATGGATGAGGCTGGTTACTTGGAAACCGTTTTTCAATCATATAAAAATAAATCCATCATTTCTGATGGGCTTTCACCCGAAGCAGCTGCAATTGCTGCGCTAGAAGCGATGAGAAGTGGTTCTGCTGCGATATTTGGAAATAACGAGGAGTATAATCCATATAATTATTCTATAAACCAATTGATTGATCCTAAAACGGGAAAAGTAAGGTCTGATGCAAAATTACGCTATCATGAAGATTGGCTTGATGAAGTGATGGCTAAGAATCCACTTCGTCAAGAGTATGTTACGTCATTCTCTGGCGGAGATGAAAAGACTAGATATATGTTTTCCGCAGGATACTTAACAGAAGAGGGGTTGTTGAAAACAACAGAATTTAACAGGTATAATGGTCGGTTAAATATTGACTCAGATGTTGCAAAATGGTTAAAAGCAGGGATGAGTGCAAGTTATTCAAGGAATGAGAGTAATTCTGCTCCAGAGAATAGTTCTGCAAATTCTAATGTTTGGTATACCAATCAGTTGATGGCTCCTATATTTCCTGTTTATAAAAAAGATGATAAAGGGCAAACTATTTACGATAATTTAGGGAGTCCGGTGTTTGATTATGGGGTGAACCGTCCTGCAGGCGCTACTGCAAATTGGAATACGATTGCAACTCTTTATGATGACATGTACAGTTCTAGCAGTGATAATTTGAGTGGGCGTATCTTTACTGATATTGGTAACTTGAATTCTGGTCCTTTGAAGGGGTTGACGTTATCTGTAAGTTATGGTTTTGATCTTATAAACTCAGCAAGCGCATCTTACTATAATCCATATAATGGAAATTCTGTTGCGGTGAAAGGATCACTTTCTAAGGCTAATGGGAGAACTTTTAGTTACACGTTTAACCAAATTCTCAAATATGATCGCAAAATAGGAGAGCATCATTTTGAAGCATTAGCAGGTCATGAGTTTTATAAGTATAGATATGATTACTTGGGTGCATCGAAAACAGGTTTCCCATTTGGAGGTCTATTTGAACTAGATGCTGCGACTTCTATTACTGCTGCAAGTAGTTATCAGAACAATTATGCAATTGAGTCTGTATTGTCCAGATTTGGATACGACTATGGCGATAAGTACTACTTTTCAGCAAGTTTTAGAACCGATGGTTCCTCTAGGTTTCATGAAGATAATCGTTGGGGGAATTTTTGGTCAGTAGGTGGAAATTGGAGAATTTCACAAGAATCCTTTTTACAAGGAGTATCTTGGTTAAATAACTTGGCAGTAAAAGCAAGTTATGGAGTTCAAGGTAATGATAATGTCAATACACTTTATGCTTGGCAATCTTTATATGACTTGGGGTATCCTAATGCTTCTATGAGTGGAGCTCTTATTACGTCTTTGGAGAATAAGGGGCTTAAATGGGAAAAAAATTCAAACCTTAACATAGGTGTTGAGTTGAAAGTTTTTAACAGAGTTTCTGCAACTATCGAGTGTTATGAAAGAAAGACAACCGATATGTTAATGGATTTTCCAATGGCGTCATCTTTGGGATTCGATGGATATCGAAAAAATATTGGATCGATGAGAAATAGAGGGCTTGACATGACAATTGGGGTTGACGTTTTAAAAAGTAATGATTTTGTATGGAGAACAACTTTAATTGGCTCTGTAATTAAGAATAAAGTATTAAAACTTGCTGATAAGCCAGAGATTATATCTGGTAATTATATAATAAAGGAAGGAGAAACTCTAAATTCTTATTATACATCGAGTGCAGCTGGAGTTGATCCTGCGACAGGTAAGCAGTTGTATTGGGTTTGGGATATTGATGCTGATGGAAATAAGGGGCAGAAGTATGTTTCTGATAATATGACCAAAGCAACAACATGCCGTGAAATAAAAGGGAGTAGAATTCCAGACTTATATGGGTCAATTAATAATGAGTTTAGATATAAAGGCATTGACTTTTCCTTTCTATGTACTTATTCCTTAGGGGGGAAAATTCTAGATGGAGTTTATAGTACTTTGATGTATGGAAATTACGTGGGTCAGGCACGAAGTAGACATTTAGAGAGAGCATGGAAGCAGCCAGGGGATGTAACGGATGTTCCTAGGATAGAAATTGGGACTACTCAGGTTACTACCGATAATAATCTAATTGATGCTTCGTATTTTGCTATTAAGAATGTTACTGTTGGTTACACCTTACCTTTTAAATGGTTAAAAACCGCTGGTATTGAATCCTTTCGGGTGACAGCTGCAGGAGATAATATTGCGATGTTCACGCACTTAAAGGGAATGAATCCTCAGTATAACTTCACTGGAGGAACTAATTTTGGTTATGTTCCAACAAGGAATATTACATTTGGAATTGATGTTAGATTTTAACGGAGGCAGATTATGAAAAAGATTATATATGCAATTGCTCTTTTTGCGGCGTTCTCTGTAAGCAGTTGTACAGATGAGTTGAATACAGTCCCTTCCGACAAGGTTTCTGGGCCAACTATTTTTAAAGATGCAACTAGTGCAGAAACAGCTATTAATGGTGTTTATCGGATGTTGTACGTAATGGGATGGAGTTCAAGTTGGGCTCATGAGAATTGCGGTCAAACAGCAATAAATCTTCTCGCAGATCTTATGGCGGAAGACCATTTGATGCAGGATCAGGGATCGGGATGGTTTTATGAAGATTATCGTCTAAACGTGCATGGAGATTTTTCGGGTAAAAGTGGAAGATCCTATTCTATTTGGAACTTTTATTATACAATGATCTGTAATGTAAACTATATAATTGCTTCAGAATCGGCTATGGCTGGAGATCCAGAATTAAAACAAAGTATTATAGGTCAGGCTTATGCTATGCGAGCTTTTGCGTATAGTTATTTGATACAACTTTATCAACAAACCTATGTTGGGCATGAGACTTATCCTGGAGTTCCTTTGTACACAGAACCTACAGTTGCAGGATCTGTAGGGAAGCCAAGGGGGACTGTTCAGCAAGTATATGATTTGATTAATGCAGATCTAGGAAAGTCCATTACTTTGTTAGGTGGGGTGAAAAATAAAGTTCACAAGCATGCCTCTCAGGTTGATTACTATGTGGCAAATGGTATTAAAGCGCGAGTAAGCCTTGTTCAGGGGCATTATCAAGATGCTATTGATGCAGCAAAGGAAGCTCTTGGAAGACCTGATTTGAAAGTTGCAACCGTAAAAGAGTTGGGCGGGAATAATAGTGTAAAGGTGTCTGATGTTCTTTGGGGAGTGGAAATAATCAAAGATCAGACAAGTGGCGTTGGTAGTTTTTTTGCCCACATGGATGCAGATGTTCCCGGTTCATATGGATCTAAAGCACGTCAATGTATTAGTTATGGTTTGTATAATCTGATATCAGATACTGATGAACGTAAGTCTTCTTGGTTTAGGGGGAAGTTAACCCCAGACATTGGTTTAAATTCAAATGTAAGTTACTGTCAAACTAAGTTTAAAATGGCTGATTATTCTACACGAACCGGAGATTATATCTTTATGCGTGCAGAAGAAATGATTTTAATTAAGGCGGAGGCAGAATGTAAATTAGATAAATATCCGGAAGCGCGAACTACTCTAAAATTATTGGGAAATGCGAGGGATAGTAAGTTTGAGGATCGATTAGCATTACGAACTGATGCAAAAACTTTCAATAGTGATACAAATGCTCCGTTGCAAACGCTTATGGATGAGATCTTATTCCAAAGAAGGTTGGAGCTGTGGGGCGAATTTGGTAGGATATTTGATTTACAAAGGTTAGGGTTAGGTTATAGTCGAGTTTACGATAAGTCGAATCATACTGAAAAAGTGTCGACTAAACCTACAACAGCAGCTTCTCCGTTATTTATTCTTCCTTTACCTCAATCAGAGATTGATGGGAATGAAAATATAACAGACAAGGATCAAAATCCTATTGTAAGGTAATTAATGAATTTACAGGAGGAAAATTATGAAAGCAAGAATATTATTTTTTTTACTAGCTATCTTTGTATATGTATCCTTTGTGTCGTGTAATAAGGATGCAGAAGGAGTCATTTATAATGAGAATGTAAATACGGTCTCATTTGCTTCTACACAGATGAATATCGAAGTTACAGCAGATGATAAAGGTGTTGTTAAATTTCCTGTTTATAGAGGATCCAAAGACGGTGATTTAAGTGTTGACTTGACGATGACTTCATCGAGCAACCTTTTTTCATTGAAAACTCCATCAGTTAAATTCAGTAAAGATGAATCTGTTGTTTATGCAGAATTGAGTTTCGGTGATGTAAATAATTTGGGAGTTACAGATGAGTATCAAGTAAAGGTCTCAATAGCAAATGAAGATAAATTGTCTATATCAGGTGTTGCTACGTTAGTTGTAAAATTGAAACGCAAATTAACTTGGGAAGTGTATGGTGTAGGTAAGTATACTTCAGGATTGTTTGGTGAGGCGTGGGATCAAACTATCGAAAAGGCCAAAGAAGGAAATATTTATAGACTGCCAGATTGTATTTTTAAAGGTTATCCTTTTGTTTTTGTGTTGAGTGAAGATGGTCAGTCTTTAGCTTCATGGTCGGTTCAAGCGTCTGGTTATAAACATAATACTTACGGAATGGTGTACTTCTCTGGAAAATCTATGGTTAGAACTGGTCAGACATTGGCATTTACATTGCAAGGTCTTGTGGTTGTAAATGGTAAATATGCTGTTTTGGTAAAAAGTTTTACAGAAACATTAGAATTGCCATAAGAAATTTTGTCTATAACTTTAAGGGTTACCATCACAGGTAACCCTTTTGTTTTGTATTAGGACTAAAATCGCATTTAAGCCTTTAGGGAGCGTAGGTTATTTGTTTGAAAGCTTATGAATTTCAACTAGGTCATTAGATTATTAAAGGAATTGTAATGAAAAATTAGATTTAGAATGATTATTGCAACTAATATTAACCGTAATTATTAAAAATTTAAATAAGTATTGTCGTTGTGAAATAATGTTATAAATTTGCAGGTGTCGATTTTGATTTATCTAGAGGTGATTGCACACCTGATTTCGCAAGATCGGTAGAATGAAAATTTATTACAAACTGCTAAACAAACTATTATGAGGCGATTTCTAACGTTACTCGTAACGCTGCTTGTTTTTGGTGCTGGCTCGGCGCTTGGACAAGTAAAGCAAGTAACAGGAAAGGTATTGTCCGCAGAGGATAAGCAACCGATTCCTGGAGTTAGTGTATTTGTTAAGGAGGCATCAAGTGTTGGTACATCAACCAACGTTGAGGGTCAATTTACACTTAAAAATCTTCCTGTCAACGCAAAGACTTTAGTTTTTAGGACTGTAGGTTTTCAAACTCAGGAGGTTGCAATTAAGAGTGGTGAGATTAATATAATCTTATCTCCCGAGACTCAAAAGATTGATGAGGTCGTGGTGACTGCAATGGGTATGAAAAAATCGGAGAAGACATTAGGCTATGCTGCATCAACAGTAAAAAGCGAAGATCTACTCGCAGGACGTTCTGCATCTGTAATGTCGGGTATTGCAGGTAAAGTTGCAGGAGTGAATGTCTCTTCATCCGGACAAACAGGAACTTCTCAAAAGGTAATTGTACGTGGTTATTCTTCTTTTTCACAAAACCAGCCACTGTATGTTGTTGATGGAGTACCTATTCAAAACAGTTTCTCGGGAAGCAGTAGTAGTTCTGATGCTGTAGACTTTGGAAACCAAGCTGGCGACATCAACCCCGATGACGTTGAGTCTCTAACCGTTCTAAAAGGAGCATCAGCAACCGCTCTTTATGGTTCAAGGGCTGCCAGTGGTGTAATAATGATTACCACTAAAAGAGCTCAACAGGATGAGAAAATTACAGTTGAGTACAATGGTTCGTTTACGGCTAGTAATGTGCTTCGAGTGCCTCAAACTCAAAATGTTTTCGGACAAGGATGGCCTGATTGGGATAGAATGGAAAATGGCTCATGGGGTCCAAAATTAGATGGTCGTCTTCATGATTGGGGAGCACCACTTGATGCAAACGGGAAATTTGATCCAAATGCTAAAGGCCGCATTAAAAGGTTTTCATATGTTGAAGATAACTTAAGAAACTTTTATGAAACAGGTTTTGAAACCAACAACTCCGTAAGCATTAAGGGAGGTACTAAAAATACAGGCTTGGTATTTTCGTATGGAAACTCTTATGCTAACGGTGTAATTCCTACTGATGCAGACAAGTACAGTCGAAACACTTTTTCGTTTAGAGGAAATACGAAGTATAACAACTTTGATATCAATTACTCTGTTAACTATGTTCGCAAAGATATGAACAATGTAAGTGCAGGGCAGGGGGATAATGGAGCTACTATCTTTCCTGAATTGTTGCAGCATGCTGTTGATGTAGACTTCCAAGATACAAAGGATCTAAACAACATTTACAATAATACAGACAATTACTATACTGTTTATGCGGAAAATCCTTGGTGGGTTGTTAAAAACAATGGGAATAAGTATCAGGACGATCGCGTATACGGGAAAACAGAATTAAACTACCAAATTCTAAAAGGACTTAAAGCAATAGCTCGTTTAGGAGGTGATTTTACCAACTCTCGTCAACAAAGATGGAATGCGATTGCAAGAAGAACAGTAGGTAGTTATGCTGCCGAAGGTGGGAAGAAAAATGAAGTAGGCTACTATAATGAGAGAAATGATGCATGGGATCAAATTGATTTTACAGGTTTACTATCTGGAAACTACAAGTTAACAGAAGATGTTGGATTCGATGGTGTTTTGGGTTACAACTTCAACCAACGTTCATCTTCTTATCATAATTCATCGCTATCAGGTTTGGTACAACCTAATTGGTATAGTTTAGAAAATGGAGAAGTAATGCCTATAACCAGTTCTGGTATTTCAAGAAGAAGATTGATTGGCGCATTTAGCCAAATGAATTTTGATTTTAGAAACTACTGGTTCTTAACAGTTTCTTTAAGAAATGACTGGTCTTCAACTTTACCTAAGGGTAAAAATAGTTTCTTTTACTGGGGATTAAATACTTCTGTAATCTTAACAGATATGTTTAAATCATTGCAAAGTGATAATGTAAACTTTATAAAGTTAAGAGCGGCTTACGGTCAAACGGGTAATGACGCCCCTGCTTATAGAACACAATCAGCCTATTATCCAACTCAGATTGGTCTTGGGTTTGGGGATTTATATTTCCCATATGGAGGAGTCCTTGGATTAACAGAGAGCAACCGTTTAGGAAATATGGGGCTTAAGCCTGAAATTACTACTGAACTTGAGTTTGGTATTGATGCTCGCTTTTTCAAGAATAGATTAACATTTGATATTGCTTACTACAATAAAGAGACTAGGGATCAAATCATTTCTGCTACAGTGGCGCCAGAAACAGGTTACACTTCTAGAACACAGAATATTGGTAAAATCCAAAATCAAGGTATTGAAGCAAATATGCGCATTATTCCTGTTAGAACATCTGATTTGGAATGGGAAATAGGTGTAACTTTTGCAAAGAATAAAAGTAAGGTAAAAGAACTCTGGGCCGGTACTGACAGGTATCTCATCGTATCTGGATATGACATAGATTTCACAGCCATTGTAGGTAAACCTCTTGGTCAATTCCTTGCCCCTGCGGAACTTCGGGTTGCAGAAGGAGAGCATAAAGGTAAAATTGTTGTTAATTCAGCAGGTCGACCTCAAATTGACGCAAGTAAAAAGGATAATGTGGGAACTTCGCAGCCTGATTTTACAATGGGGTTCAATACGCGTGTAACCTACAAGGGGATAACTCTTAGCGGTGTTTTAGATTGGCGAAAAGGTGGTCAATTCTGGAGTTACACTTCTCATATTATGAATTTTAATGGTAATGCCACTAAAACTACATTTAACGAAAGACAACCGTTTGTTATCCCTAATTCTGTAAAGCAGACAGGTGTTGATGCAAATGGGAAACCTGTTTATGTAGAAAACGACATTCCTATTGCTAATAATGCAATGTATGATTATTATAACAACTCTAAAAACACTCCAATTCAAAAGACTTTTGTGCTTCCTAAGGATTATCTAAAGTTGAGAGAAATTGCGGTATCATACTCTTTACCTAGTAAACTTTTCAAAAAGGGTTATGTTAAAGGAGTTAGTTTTGGAGTTGTGGGACGTAACCTGTTCTTATGGACACCTAAAGACAATAATTTTGTAGATCCAGAGGCTACCAATTTTGGAAATGACATCACCTCAGAACTTGGTGAGTTTGCAGCAGCCCCAACAACGAGGAATTACGGAGGTAGTTTAAAAATCACTTTTTAGCACATAAATTTAAAATTTGATCAAGATGAAAAAAAATTCAATCTTCATAATTCTTATATCCGCTTTTTTTATGCTCACCGCATGTGAAAGTTTTCTGGATATAAATAAAGATCCTAATTATCCTGAGAAAGCGTCACCAAAGTTGTTGCTACCTTCAAGCATTGCTTGGACTGCATCTAGAGTCGGTTCTGATCTACAGATGATAGGTAGTTTTTGGTGTCAGCATTACACTCAGAACAATACGGCTAACCAGTACAACACAACAGTAACGTATGCTCTAACTTATTCTAGTTACAATGGTGTTTGGTCTGCTGCATATGCTGGTGCATTGAAAGATCTAAAGTCTATAGTAGAGACCTCGGAAGCAGAAAAGCAGTGGAACTACTATGTGCCCGCAAAAATACTTATGGCGTTCAATTTTCATGTTTTAGCAGATTTTTACGAAACAGTTCCTTTTAACGAGATTTTACAGGGGGAGGCTAACATGAAACCTAAGTATGATGACGGGAAGACTGTTTATGCAGGAATTATTAAGTTACTTGACGAGGCTATTGAAAAGAAGGATTTGGCAATAGCCGCAAATGACGAAAATCCCATTAAGGCAGAGGATTTTGTTTATAATGGCGACATGAAAAAATGGATTCAGTTTGCAAAATCACTAAAATTTAAGGTTTTAATGCGTGATTATGAGGCAAATAAAGATGCTCTTGCCAAACTTATTGCCGACAACGATTTTGTAACTGTTGATGCTAGAATGAATGGATTTGTTGATCAAGAAAATAAGTCCAATCCTTTTTATGAAAATGACAGAAGAAAATTGAACACAACTAATAATATAAAAGCTTCAAATACACTATTAGCATTTTTATCCGTTAAGAATGACCCTAGGATTGCCAACTTTTTTGAAAAGGCCAAAGGTATTTATAAGGGTATACCATATGGTAATACATCGATTTCTTCTTCCGCTTTACCAAGTAATACAACTTCACGCGCCATGCTAGCGGCAACAGATCCTGTATACTTTTTGTCGGTTGCAGAATCGTACTTTACACTAGCAGAGTATTATGCCAGAATACCTAATGCGGCTAAAGCAAAAGAGTTTTACGATAAAGCAGTAAATGAGGCATTTCTTCGCTGGGGTTATACTAATGCTGCTGACTTTACTAAAGTTGGAGGTGCTTATGAATTTCCTAGTGATGATACTAAAATGATTGAAGCAATAATTACACAAAAGTGGATAGCTTCTACAAGATGCCAAGCATGGGACTCCTTCTTCGATATTAATAGAACGGGATATCCAAAGTTAGGTACTAAGCAAACTACAGAAGGTGGTTATGTTGTTGGTCAGCTTGTTCCTGCAGCCAACAGCGTTCTTAATGCAGGAGAACTTCCTCGAAGACTAATTATTCCTAAGAGTTCTTCAGACTATAATCCCAATGCCCCCAAGATTATCCCGATTGCACAAAAGATGTGGTGGCATAAGCAATAAAAAAGAGAGGTAAGAATCTTTCGATTCTTATGTTATTAACATTAAAAAGTTTCATTAATGAAGATATTAAAGTTATTTACATTAATAAGTCTCTTCTCTTTAGCTTTTGCAAGCTGTGAGACTTATGAGGATCAAAAAGTAGAATATTCTCCTTTGTTTCCTCTTTGCGGACAATGGGTAGTAAGCATACACGATGCTGCTACAGGATCCCTAATTCCTAATGGTGATGGTTATACGCTTTATACCTATAATACCTCATCGAATGTCGATAACATTATGTGGGTTAGATTGTCTAATAGTGCGAACCCTTTTGGTGTTTTGGGTAAAGTGAATTGTTCTGTAGCAGAGAAGTCATTTAGCATTGTAAAAGGAGTTAACACTTTTTTTACGACTGACAATGAACTGACAATTACTGAAGGTAAGGTCGTTTTAAATGGATTTGATACTCCATCGGGCGGTAAAAGCGATTTTATTTCGTTTAAGATGAAACCAACAACGAATAGTACTGTAACCTATTTGATAAAGGGTTTCAGAAGAACTGCTTGGCCTGAAGATATGCCTTAAAATTTACTTGGTAAATAATTTCAAGAGGCTGTTTAATGAGAATTAAACAGCCTCTTTTGATAAAATTTTAAATAATTACATCGTAATTATTCTATTTCGAAGACAAAAGAATATGAATGACTAAGCGGATTGGCTTATATATGTGAGATTTTTATAAAAATTTTCCTCTTAGAGCACTCTCAGGGGCAGGATAATTCTATTTTGTAGATAATTGGTGTTAATTATTTATTTTATAAAGCCTTAAATCTTGGTAAAGATTAATCTTGCGTATGAGTTGCTTTACGATGGAGATTATATATGGAGTCGAACCGCTTGAAAACGGTAAAAAGAGGAGGTTTTGGAGGAGATATCTGTCCGAATTCATCTCATGAAGTTATTGTTTTCATTCTTTGAGGAAAGACATCATTCTTGTTGATGTTTTCAGATACTGAAGAAATAAAGGGTTTTTAGTTTGTGTGTTTAGTTTTATGTGTTGATTATCATGTAATTAAACAGATTTGACAGTTGTCCATTCGTTTTTTATTTATAAGAACTAATAGTTTTGGATTGAAGAATAAGTTAGCCTTATTGGCATTGTTTGTTTATAATTATGATTTTTAAAAGAAACTCATGTTGAATGCCTGGTTTTTTTGTGATTATATGGATTGAAATCAAATATATAATAGGAACTAACGGTTAAAGATCTGCTATTGTTAAAGTCGTCAAAGGTAAGTTTGGTTTTTATAAAAAACGAACTTAATATTTTTGTATTAAGGTGAATAAATTTAATTTACAGGGCGGGTTTGTTGGAAAATAGCAGAATGAGATTATGAGATAGAAGATCAGCAAGGTATTTAAGTACGAGTTAAGTTTGTTTCGATGAATTATTATTTTCTCTTCATAAGAAAAACTAAATCCCTTTCACTATTTTTGAATTTCAAATCAAACCAGATATAACCTTGGCTGAAGAAAAGAAATATGTAGAAACTCCGCTGATGAAGCAGTACTATAGCGTTAAGTCGAAGCATCCTGACGCTATTTTGCTTTTTAGGGTGGGGGATTTCTACGAGACATTTGGCGAAGATGCCATCAGAGCGAGTGAGATATTGGGGATAACGCTTACACGTCGTGCCAATGGTTCAGCCTCATTTGTGGAGCTAGCAGGATTTCCTCATCATGCTCTTGATAACTATCTTCCTCGTTTAGTTCGTGCAGGTCAGCGTGTTGCCATATGTGAGCAGCTCGAAGATCCTAAGCTGACAAAAAAAATTGTTAAACGAGGTATAACAGAGTTGGTTACTCCTGGTGTAGCCTTTAATGATAATGTTCTGGAACACAAGGAAAATAACTTTCTTGCTTGTGTGTATGCAGATAAAAAATTAGCTGGAGTTTCTTTTCTTGACGTTTCAACTGGGGAGTTTTTTGCGGCTCAAGGGACCTTTGAGTACGTTGATAAGCTCTTAACCAATTTTTCTCCCAAAGAAGTTCTCTATCAGCGCGGTACTGACCATGAATTTGAGGCTCACTTTGGCTCTAAATTTTACACTTATAAGGTTGACGAATGGGTTTTTGGCAAAGAGATTGGCTATGAAAGGCTGCTGCGTCATTTTCAAACGGCCTCATTAAAGGGGTTTGGAGTAGAGGATATGCCTTATGCAATTTCTGCGGCAGGAGCAATTCTTTACTACTTAGATTTAACTCAGCACCATCAGGTGGGCCATATCCGTTCCATCTCTCGCTTGGAGGAAGATCGCTATGTATGGCTCGATAAGTTTACAATTCGCAACTTGGAGTTGTTCAATTCGGTAAACGAGAATGCTAAAACGCTTATTGATGTTATAGATCAAACTATTTCTCCAATGGGAGGTAGATTGATTAAGCGTTGGTTGGCATTGCCTTTAAAGGACATATCTGCTATAAATACCCGATTAAATGTTGTCGAATTTCTTATTGACAAGGAAGATGTTCGAGAAGGTTTGTCGCAGCATATCTATGAAATAGGTGATCTGGAGCGCATAATATCGAAAGTTGCCGTAGGTCGGGTAACACCTCGCGAAGTGGTTCATTTGCGTAATGCACTTTATGCAATAAAAGGCATAAAGGAGGAGTGTGCCTTGGCAGAAAACGGCTCTTTAAGAGATTTGGGCGAACAGTTAGCCTTATGCGAGAATATTAGGCAGCGAATAGAGCATGAAATTCGGCCAGAGGCTGGTAATATTTTAGGGAAAGGAAGCATTATTGCAGATGGTGTAAATGCGGAGCTTGATGAGATCCGCGCTATCATGAATCACGGGAAAGATTTTTTGCTGCAAATACAGCAGCGAGAAATTGAGAGAACCGGGATTACCTCTCTAAAAATTAGCTACAATAACGTTTTTGGATACTATATAGAGGTTCGGAATACACATAAAGATAAAGTTCCTTCTGATTGGATTCGGAAGCAGACTTTGGTAAGCGCTGAACGGTATATTACAGAAGAACTTAAGCATTACGAGGAGAAAATACTTGGAGCTGAAGAAAAGGTTCTTGCACTAGAGCAGCGGATTTTTAGTGAGGTGGTATCTGCATTGGTAGAATATATTGCACCTATACAGTTAAATGCGTCGTTAGTTGCTCGGCTAGACTGCCTAATTGGCTTTGCTAAGGTGGCGTTGATGAATGGCTACAGTCGTCCTTTGCTGGTGGATTCTGATGTTTTGGACATAAAAGATGGAAGACATCCCGTAATTGAAAAACAGCTGAATCATGATCAGCAGTATATTGCTAATGATGTTTATTTAGATTCGAAGAACCAGCAGGTAATCATGATAACTGGACCCAATATGGCCGGTAAAAGTGCTCTTCTGCGGCAAACGGCGCTCATTGTGCTGATGGCTCAGGTTGGCTGTTTTGTGCCTGCATCTGCTGCTAAAATAGGGATTGTTGATAAGATTTTTACAAGAGTTGGAGCTACCGATAATATATCGCAGGGCGAATCGACTTTTATGGTTGAAATGCATGAGGCTGCCAGTATTTTGAATAACCTCTCTCCTCGAAGTCTTGTTTTGTTGGATGAAATTGGGAGGGGAACAAGTACGTACGATGGAATCTCAATAGCTTGGTCAATGGTCGAATACATTCACGAGCATCCTACAGCACGTGCAAAAACGCTATTTGCAACCCACTATCATGAACTTAATGAAATGGAAAATTCTTTTGATCGAATTAAGAATTACAACGTTTCAGTAAAAGAGGTTGATGGTAAGGTGCTGTTCATGCGTAAGCTAGTTAAAGGAGGTACTGAGCATAGTTTTGGTATTCATGTTGCTCAAATGGCGGGAATGCCTCGTAGTGTGGTTGAACGGGCTGGAGATATATTGAAAGAACTGGAGAGTGCTCATAGAGGTAACGGACTCGATAAGCCTGTAGACCAGATTGCAGCACATAGAGAAGGGATGCAACTTAGCTTTTTTCAGTTAGATGATCCTGTTTTGAAAAAGATTCGAGACGAAATTAAGGGGATGGATATTAATAATTTAACACCTATAGAGGCGTTGAATAAGCTCAATGAAATAAAAAAAATTGCAGGATTGTAGTCGTTTTGGGCAATCTCCTTTTGGAGATTTGCCCAAAATGACTAAATTTGCATTCGCATTTGGGAAGGGAAACTTCCGGAATGAAGTTCTTAAAATTATGCGGAAATAGCTCAGTTGGTAGAGCACAACCTTGCCAAGGTTGGGGTCGCGAGTTCGAGTCTCGTTTTCCGCTCGAGTTGCCTGGATGGTGGAATAGGTAGACACGCAGGACTTAAAATCCTGTGGCCATTGCGGCCGTGCGGGTTCGATTCCCGCTCCAGGTACATTCTAAACCCTTTGTAGATTATGAATCTGCAAAGGGTTTTTTGTTATTGTCTAGATTGTCATTGCTTTTTATTCTTTACGTTTTGGGCGTTATCGGTTTATTTTTAAAATAAAACGGAAGAAGTTGTTTAATAAATCTCAAAAAAAATACTAAATTTAACACATGGGGCGTGTGATGATGGGTAGATGGAGATGAAGGCCTCTCTTTATTGACAATATCTAACGTTCTAAAATATGCCAAATCTTGTTGCTATACCTCTAAAAACAAATGTTTCTATTGTTGAGGTTTCTTCTTCTGGTTTAATCGAAATTTGTCAGATTGCCTTTAAGGGGCAGGCTAAAGTTGTTGTTTGTGATAATGAAAAAATTGTCTCATTGGTAAAGGCTGGGGCAGAAACATACATTTATGCTCACAAAATAGTTGATTGTGCTCCTTTATTAATTTGGGAGAAGTGTATTCATGATGTGTGCTATTCTCATATAGCTGTAAAGGGGAATGTTGTGTATTTAGGGGCATTCTACTTGCCCAATATTTCGCTCGACCCTTTGGTCTGTATAGATTTTGCTGGAAATGAAGTGAGAGTAAAATCGGAAGTTCAATACAAACGATATTCGGGGAAGAGTATTTTACATATGAACGTGTATGAAAATTCTCTTTATCTATTTGAAAATCATTATCCAATGGGTGTTGTTGAATATGATGTCTCAAATCCATTTGAACCAAGGTTTTTGAAAGTGCGCGAGCTAGAGGTCACGACAAAACTTCAGTTCATCAAAAGAATTGCGGTAGCTAATGGTAGAATGGCCGTTGTTTCTAACTACAACGACAATCTAAATTTAACCAACTATCTGCATGTATATGGTAAGACGGCTGTTACCTTGAGGTCGTATTTTGATAATATCTACCAGAATGATCCGAAGTATATAGAACTCCGAAAAGAAATGGGGGTGTTGCCCGAAAATGTTGAGTTGAAGGGGGCTTATAGTAGCCTGTATTATCTGAGGAAAGTAGTATCAGCTCCTTTTGCATCTTTACTGTCTTCTGTAATTCGCAAGCGGCATGTTTCTAAATTCAACATTAAGCAATTGAGTTATGCTACAGATCAGACTATCGATGTTGAGCATCCTATCCGAATTGTTGACGTTCTTTTTAGTCTGAATGACATGCTTTTTATGATCGCAAACGGGCAGGTTTGCTTTTTAGACGTAAGGTCAATGGAGACTCCGTTTGTCTACTTTGTCGATGGAGCAGTTGCCAATCCGATAAGGCTCATTGATGCAGGAATTCCTGATGCTGTGATTGTAAGTAGTGATACGGAATATGCTCTTGTATTTGTTGTAAAAGGAGAGAAAGGGCAGGAGAGGGCTGAATTTAGGAGTGAGGTTAAGTATAAAAAGGAATTTTTGATGCTGAAAAACAGATAACGATCTTTTGATGCACATTTTTTTTTACATACATTGCCTCGGTGCATGATGGTTAAAATTGTGCTGTTGACGTAGTTCAAAAAGGTTTTGTTATGGCTAGTTTTTCTGTAATTATATCCAAGGTGAAGGAGAGCGTTGGTGATTTATCCAATCTAAATCGTCAATTTGATAACTTTAGGGATGCCTTTAGTTATTTTGGAGATGTTTGCGATATGAAGAATATTGATTATGAATTTAAGGGGGAGACTACAACTAATGCAGGAGGCCCTGGATATCCGTATACCGTTAGCTTGGTAGTGGAAGGAGTAGAAGAGCACCTTGATGAGCAAATATTTTTGTGTGGGTGTTAAACAAGAAGGAAGCGGAAATAAAATCTCCGCTTCCTTCTTTGTTTTAATATTTGTGCTCAAAATCTTTTAGCGAATTCATCAATTTCTGGCGGGAGAAAAAGATCCGACTTTTTACAGTGCCAATTTTTAGGTTTAGCATTTCTGCTATCTCCTTGTATTGGAATCCAGAATTATGCATTTGGAAAGGAATACGGAATTCATCCTCTAGCAAATCAACTTTTTTGCTGATTTCGCTGTGCGAAAATTCAACTTCAGGATTGATTTGATCGGGCTTGCTGTTCATCAAATACTGATTATCGCTTGTGTCAAATGTCGTATTTTGCTTTATGCTTTTTCTATAGTTGTTGATGAACGTATTTTTCATGATGGTAAAAGTCCAAGCTTTAAGATTGGTGTTATCTTCAAACTTTTCCTTGTAGGTTAACGCCTTAAGAAAGGTTTCTTGCAATAAGTCCTTGGCATCCTCTCTGTTTGCAGTGAGGCTATACGCGAAGCGTTCCAAGCTTTGCTCTAGGTTGAGCAATTGGTTACTAAATTCAGCTGCAGTCATAGACGTTGGTTTTATGTTTATTTAAACTTAGTCAAAATAAATGTCTAACAAATATACGCTATCGGTTAAACATATCAATACCCTCAAATGGCAACTACCCAGTTTTTGATAATTAGTCTAAATAATAACAATGATCAGCTGTATTAAATCAGCGACTTACCTGTGTCGTATAAATTATTTCTAAATAAAATTGGTTTGGCTGACTATCAACTACAATTTACGATGCGCTAGAATCCGAATACTATTTTTTTAAGCTAATAAATATTAAAGAAAAATATTATCAATTTAATATGCTGGAATTTTTTTTCGCATAGGTAATGATAGATGATTGGAAATCGGTTGTTTATGGTATTGCTAATAGCGAATATTTTGATGTCTTGCCGCAGTAGATTCGGGCATTAGTGGTGATATTTAATGTATTTATTATGTTGGATTGCTATAAAGACGTCATCAAGATTTAGCATGACGTCTTTATAGTTCGTCTTAATTTGTTATGGTATTATTTTTTTCTTTTCATTTTTATAAATGTCATTCCATCTCTAAATGGGACAATGACGTTTTCAACATCTGGATCGTCTTGTACCATCTGGTTGAACTTTAATATTTGTTGTGTGTAGAGGTCTGTTGGTGTGGGCGTTTCTATAACTTTGCCATCCCATAGGACATTGTCGGCAAGAATAAAGCCTTCGTCGGTAATAAGCTCTTTTGCCATTTTGTAATATTCTGGATATTCACGCTTGTCTCCGTCTATAAAGATAAGGTCAAACTTTAAATTTAGGTTTGGAGCGAGCTTTAGGGCTGACCCAACGTGCTGTACTATTTTATTGGTGTATCCACTGCGTTCAATGAAATCACTAGCAAGCTCTTCTAGCTCGTCATTTATTTCAAAAGTGTGTAGGCATCCGTCATCCGTTAATCCTTTGGCCAAACAAATTGCCGAATAGCCTGTGAATGTGCCTATTTCAAGTATAAACTTAGGTTTGATCATGTAGCTGATCATTTCCAGTATTTTTCCCTGTATATGGCCAGATACCATTCTAGGCTGGAGCACATGAAGATGGGTTTGGCGATTGAGTTCTGCAAGCAAGTGATCTTCTTGGGTTGTGTGCTGTTCGATGTAACGTTCTATAGCCGTGTTCTTTTGAAGCATTTTAAGTGTATAGTAGAGTTGATAACGCGTTTTCTTCAAATATCTCGTTAGCAATTTCCATTAGCTTATCTCCTGATATGGAACTGATTCTTTCTGTTATTAAATCCATTTTGTCAACAGAGTTGTAGACTAATAAGCTTTTGGCGTTTGTGAGCATTAGCTGCTCGTTGCTTTCTGCAGATATGGCAAGTTGACCTAAAACTTGCTTTTTTGCTCGGTGCAGCTGCATGATCCCGAGTCTTTGGGATTGCAGCTTCTTCATTTCTCCAATAACCAGCTCTCGACTTCTCTCAAAATTGGACTTGTCCGTTCCTAAGTAGATGGAGAAAACTCCTGTGTCCGTGTATGGGGTGTAGTTTGCTTCAACATTGTATGTAAGTCCGTATTTTTCTCGCAGCGTATAGTTGAGTCGGGAATTTGGTGCTGGACCTCCAAGTATATTGGTTAGTAGGAGTAGTGGTATTCTTTTATCGTCAGAAAAGGCATAACCTCTGTTTCCTAGTATAAAATGTGTTTGGTAAGTGTTTTTACTTACTTGTTTTTTAAAAGGAGTATATGGAAGCAGTAAGTCTCTGCTATATGATCTGAAGTTGGCTGGTAATGATCCGAAATATTTATGAACGATTGCAAGTGCTTTATCGGGTTTTATTTTACCTACGCTGCTAAATACCATTTGATCGGTATTGTACGTTCTTTCGATAAATTTCAATACGGCGTCTCTATTGAAGGATTTTAGATGCTTTTTTGTTCCAAGGATATTGCGGCCTAACGATGTTTCGTTGAAGAGAAGGTCTTCGAAGTCATCAAAAATGAGATCGGCAGGGCTGTCTTTATACGAGTTTATTTCGTCTAGAATAACTTCCTTTTCCTTGATCAGCTCTTTTTCGGGGAAAATGGAGTTAAACGCAATGTCAGCAATTAGCTCTACGGCTTTTTCAAAGTCTGTTTTTAGAACAGTTGCATGGATTGCTGTTTCCTCTTTCGATGTATAAGCATTAATTTCACCACCGACATCTTCTAGTCTGGAATTGATGTGGTATGTTTTTCTTTTTGAGGTGCCTTTAAATAGGACGTGCTCTATGAAATGCGCGAGCCCATGTTCGTGAGGAAATTCATCGCGGGTGCCTGAGTTGATTAGAAGCCCGCAATGCGCTACCGCCGATTTGTTGTATTGATGAATGAAGCGAATTCCGTTAGGAAGCTGGAAAATCTGAAAATCCATACAAATAATTTGCACAAAGGTAGTAATCTTACGCTAATAGTAAGGCTTGCTAGTGAGTTGTCGCTTCTTTAACTTATTTTTTTGATAGGAGATGCTTTTGAACTTTAGGTAGTTCGTTATTTTAGCACGGATAAATCTTAAAAATAGGCTGTGGGATGTTGCAGGTTTGGAAAATTGAAGTACCTTTGCATCGTCTTTGAAAAACGGCTTAGCGGCTAAAAGGTGCCATAGCTCAGTTGGTAGAGCAAAGGACTGAAAATCCTTGTGTCCCCGGTTCGATTCCTGGTGGCACCACCAAACGAAAGTTTAACGCAGGCTAATCATTGACAAGGTGCCATAGCTCAGTTGGTAGAGCAAAGGACTGAAAATCCTTGTGTCCCCGGTTCGATTCCTGGTGGCACCACAAGCCCAAGTTTTACTTGGGCTTTTTTATTTTCTCCATTTTTCGTCCGTAACATTTCTCCTATATTTGTGTTTTAAATCGAGGTTGAAGAATATTACACACACTCAAACCATTTAGTTATGAGAAAATTTTTGATGTTTGCGTTGGGCGCAGGTATTTTTATTTCCGCTTGTACTACCGTTCCTGTAACAGGGCGTAAGCAGCTTTCGTTAGTGTCTTCTGGCGAAATGGTCGCTCTTGGCGAGCAGAATTACAAGGAGACTCTTGGGCAATCAAAATTGTCGACTAATAAAATTCAAACCGAACAAATTAAGCGAGTTGGCCTGAAAATTCAAAAGGCTGTAGAAAAATACATGGCTGATAATGGGCTTGCTTCTAGGCTTGAAGGTTTTAATTGGGAGTTTAATCTCATAAAGAATGATACTATCGTAAATGCCTGGTGTATGCCTGGAGGTAAGGTTGCCTTTTATACTGGGATTCTACCCATTTGTAAAGATGATAATGGAATAGCTGTAGTTATGGGGCACGAAATAGCCCATGCTATTGCTAACCATGGAGCTGAGAGAATGTCTCAGGCAATGGCTTTGGAAATGGGAGGAAAATTAGGGGCTGTACTATTGGGTGGGAAATCTCAGCAAACTCAGCAGGTATTCCAAACTCTATATCCAATAGGAGCGCAGGTTGGTGTAATTCTTCCTTATAGTAGAGATAACGAGTTAGAGGCTGATAAGATGGGGCTTATCTTTATGGCTATGGCAGGATATAATCCGGATACGGCAATCCCTTTTTGGCAACGTATGGCAGATATGAGTAAAGGAGGAAAAAATCCTCAGTTTCTTTCGACTCACCCTGCAGAAAATACCCGTATTGATAAGATTCGGGCATCATTGCCAGAAGTGATGAAGTACTATAAGAAATAAAAAAGGGCGGTTTTAAAACCGCCTTTTTTTATTTTGTCACTATTTGTTTTTTGGCATGTAGGTGCTTGAAATAACTTTAAACTCAGTCCTTCTATTTAGTTGGTGAGCAATATCTTTTTGTTCGTCGTTGGTGAGGCCGGATATTATTTGTTCGTTTAATGCTGTTCCTGCCTTTAAGAATGGGTATTGTTTCGCCATAGCTTCGTCAACAATTTTTGGCGTAGAGGAAGAGTAGCCTTTGGCCCTGAGCCTTTCTGTCGGAACACCTTTCTCGATAAGGTAGTCTACGACCGCTTGTGCTCTTTTTTGAGATAGGTTGTAGTTGTACTCTATAGTCCCTCTGCTGTCTGTATGGCTTCCAAGTTCAATTATAATGGAAGGATTGTCGTTCAGTGTTTCAATCAGCATATCAAGAGCTGCTGTAGATTTTGGGTTTAGCTCCCATTTGTTGAAATCGTAGAAAATATTGGGAACCTCTACAGGTCTTTCGTATGAGGTGAGCTCTATTTTTGCATTGTATTCTTTGCTTTGCTTTATTTCGAATGTATTTAACTTATACTTGCCATTCAGGTAGCCTTTCTTAGTCCCAATTACAATGTAGTCAGTATTTGGCTTCATCATAAATTTGAAAGTGCCATCAAGATTTGTTTGGCTGTTTAGCGTGGAGCCGTCATTTCCTAGCAACTTAACAATTGCATCCTGTAGTGGTTTCTGTGTTTTACTGTCAATGATTGTTCCCGAGATATTGATTGAAATGGGGGGGAGGTTGAACATGTAGATGTCGTCGCCACCTTTTCCTCCAGGTCTTCTAGATGAAAGGTATCCAGCTTCTTTTCCTGGGAAAAAGACAATCCCAAAATCATCTGAAGATGTATTTATTGGATATCTCATATTTTCGACCACCCAGTCGTTCCCATTGGGTTTCGCCTTAAATATGTCTAATCCTCCCATTCCGGGTTTTCCATTAGATGAGAAATAGAGGGTACCATCAGTATGGATGTATGGGAAAACTTCGTCGTTTGGAGTGTTTATTGAAATGCCGAGATTTTCGGGCTTACTCCAGCTGCCTTTGTTTCCATCTCGCGTAATCTTCCAGAGGTCAAGGCCTCCTAATCCTCCACTCATATTTGAGGAAAAGTAAAGCGTGTTCCCATCAGCAGAAAGAGAAGGGTGGGTAACGATGGTGCTGTCGTCTGCAATAGGAATAAGTGTAATGTCAACGTATCGCTCACCTTCCTTTTTACCCATGTATATTTCACAACCCATTTGTTTGCGCTTTGCAAGTCGTGCGCGGGAAAATATTATTGTGGAGCCATCTTCGTTAAAGGTGCATGTGGCTTCTTCTACCTCTGTAGATATTCCTAAAATTGGCTTGGGTGCTGTCCATTTTTCTCTTTTATCTATTTGAGAAATGAATATGTCAGAGAACTTCTCACCTGTAGTCTTGTGGGTGGTAAAGCCGGTTGCAACATCTCTTGATGAAGAAAATATAAGTGTGTTAGGCTCGTTGGGGATGATGCAAGGCGAAAAATCGTTGTAACGTGTATTGGCAAAAGGTAGTGGTTCGACAGAATAGTTGGTGGGGGTTTGCTTCCACTTTTGAGCAAACTCTACCGATTGAATTCCCATCTCAGCATCTCTAGAGTTTGGTTTTAGCTCTTTGTACTTTTTGAAGGAATTTAGCGCTTTTTCGTAGTTTTCGTTGATTAACAAAACTTTGGCATAGTTGAGGTAGAAGTCCCCTTCTGAAAATCCTTTGTCGAGGGCTTTTTCGTAGAATATTTCTGCCTGGCGATTTTGTCCGATTCTTCGATACGATTCTCCTATTTTATAGAATACACCTCCGCGTTGAGCCTTATCAATCGCTTGAATAAAGTCTCCATTGCGATAGGTTGCAATCGCTTCGACATACGCTCCTGCGTTGAAAAGAGCGTCAGCTTTATCTAAAAGCTGCTGTTGGGCATTCGCGCTCATACTTAAGCCGATTAGCCCTAATATTCCAACAAGTATCCTTTTCATCTTATGTTGTTATGAACGCCTTACCTTAAAGGTCGAATGTTAATAATTAAAGGTTTCCTATTTCACTTTTTATTACTACGCTTTGCCGTTCTGGGAGTGTATCGTTGAAAGCTAATTTGAACAGCTGTAACGACAATCGTAATTAATATAGGTATAATTGCTGGGTGAAACTGCTGTGGGAAATGCCCCCAACTTGCTAATAGCATAATCGCGATTATACCTATAATTATAAAATAGTATCGCTGTATTTTATTGATGGTGGATTTTCCTGCTGCTCTAAAAAATATGATATTGAGAGGAAGAGCCCAAAGAATGTTTAGATTTTGTTGTACCGCCTTATGCTCAGTTACAAAGGTGATAGTAGTCAGAACTAGCCCAAGCACTCCGAGTACAAAGTAGAATATTGAGCAGTATATTCTCGAATAGTTGCTTGCCGAAAATCCAAGCAAGGAGAGCGTTAGCATTGCAAAGAAAATCGATGTAGGCGTTAGGAAGTTAACCGTTTGGTATGGTTCTTTTATCGATGCTAGCAGGGTTCTTGTTTCTTCAACAAGAGGTTCCCCGTTTAATTTCTTACTTCCAGCGGCAACTTGCCTCATGTATTCTGGCAAAAACATCTTTTCAGAATTATTGGTGATTTTATCTGCTGGTAGCCCAAGAGCTAAGTTGATGCCAAAGTCAACCCACGGATAACCCTTTAAAAAGGATCGTAACATTTGTCGGTATGTCATCGAGGGGTAGTTGGTTGATGCTCTATTGAATACGGACTGGTCGTTCAGCCCTTGTTCAATGATATCTCTGATGCGAGTAGCGCAGTTGTTGTCAAGGAAGGCATACCTGTAGTATCTGTTGGCAGGAAGGTAGTTCTCCTCTAAAAGCGATATGATTTTTTCTTTTTCTGCTTTCGAAAGGTTTAGAGTCTGTTCTAGCAGATCGCGTTCGTCCCAGAAATAGCTCTGGTAGAAGTCGTTGTAGTTGTTTGCTGCGAGCATGTAGTCTAAGTTTCCTTTGAGGAATTTAATCCCAAAATTTGGAGTATTAAAGTCGAAGACTCCATAGTTATAAACAACGTCAATGCCTTTTAGCGGAATTTGAATTCTTATGGCGCTGTGGCCAAATAGGGAGTACAATTCATTTCCAGGAGAGGCTGTTAATATGCTTATGGTTACATTTTTGTAGCTTTCTGATTTGCAGTAAAAACTTGATATCAAAATAGATACTAAAATCAAAACTCGTTTTATCATTGCATGCTAGGGTTATTCAAATTGCATTTAAATATAGCGAAAGAAATAAAACAACCTAAGAGATCATAAAAACAAAAAAGCGCCTGCTTCACGGCAGTCGCTTTCTTTTCGGTTAAGGTTTAGCTATAAGAAAGTTTGAGGTTTGAAAGGTTTGCTACCTAAACTTAAATATATATGACCAACAGCCAAATAACTTTCAATGATTATTTGATGACAAAGTTATAATTAAATTTAAATAATTAACTTTTTTTCGAAAAAAAATAGTGAAAAAGTTGTTTTTTTTTGAAATTAAATAAAATTTATTGTTAATCAGTGATTTGTATTTGCGCTATTTTGTTCTTGCAAATTGAAATATCTTGTTTTTTCTGTTCATGTAAAATTTTAGGGTAGTCCTATTGGAGGGAACTTAGTGAAAAAGGTTCAAAAAGGTTGGCTAATGATAATGTTGCTAGGTGGAGTTTTATTCTGAACGGTTGTTAGTTGTTTTTTGTGGGCTTTTGTTAGTTTGGGAACCATCGAGTTTGTCTTTAAGATGAGTTTTGTTTGATTATTTTTTGTTTGTATCTTTGTTTTTATTGGGGTGTCTTGTGTTTTTTTTGTGTTTTTTTTATGAAAAAGCGCACAAAAAACAGGGGTGTATTTGAAAAAGGTTGTATATTTGTCCGAGCATTAAAAAACAAACTATGGCAACTCTTCGATTTAAAGCACTAACAGATTTAGTAAACAAAAAGGCAGAACGGCTGTCTCCTTCTTGCGAGAATATTTCGAAGTATTATAGCGAAAATGTTTTCGATCGCGCAAAAATGCGTCAGTACTTATCCCCTGAAGCTTACGAAAGTGTGGTAAGTGCAATTGAGGAGGGGCGAAGAATCGATCGTAAGGTGGCGGATCAAATAGCCGCGGGCATGAAAGCTTGGGCCATGGATCGAGGTGCAACACACTACGCCCACTGGTTTCAACCATTAAATGACTCTACTGCCGAAAAGCATGATTCATTTTTTGAACCACTATGGAATGGTGGCTCTTTTGAGTCTTTTAAAGGTTCCATGTTGGTACAGCAGGAGCCCGATGCGTCAAGTTTTCCCAATGGCGGTTTGCGCAATACGTTTGAAGCAAGAGGTTATACCGCATGGGATCCTTCTTCTCCTGCCTTTGTTCTTGAAGGAACTCTTTGTATACCAACTATATTTGTGGCATATACGGGTGAGGCTCTTGATTTTAAAACGCCTCATATAAAATCGTTAAATGCGCTAGATAAAGCGGCTACCGATGTTTGCCAATATTTCGATAAGGATGTAAAAAAGGTAAGCGTAACCCTAGGGTGGGAGCAGGAATACTTTATAATTGATGAAGGATTGTTTCTTGCACGACCAGATCTGATGATCACCGGCCGAACGCTTATGGGAAATATTTCCGCAAAAGATCAGCAGCTAGAAGATCACTATTTTGGTTCGATTCCTGATCGGATTAAAATATTTATGGAAGATTTTGAAGTAGAATGCTATAAATTAGGTATTCCGTTAAAGACTCGTCATAATGAGGTTGCTCCCAACCAGTACGAATGTGCTCCGATGTTCGAGGAGGCTAATCTGGCGGTTGATCACAACCTGTTGTTGATGACGGTTATGCATCGTGTGGCTCGTAGACATAAGCTTAGAGTTCTTTTCCACGAAAAGCCTTTTAAAGGAATTAATGGCTCTGGAAAGCACGCCAATTGGTCTATGATGACTGATACGGGAACAAACCTGCTTTCTCCTGGGAAGACTCCTAAAACGAACATCCAATTCCTAACTTTCATGATTAACAGCATGAAAGCCGTAGATGAGCATGCCGCATTATTGCTTAGTAGCATAGCAAGTTTTTCTAACTCACATCGTTTAGGCGGTAATGAGGCTCCTCCTTCAATCATGTCGGTATTTTTGGGGACTACTCTTTCTAATATTTTAGATCAGATAGAGGAGCGAATTACAGATAAGAAGCTAACTCCTGACGAAAAAACAGAAATAAAGCTTGATATTGGGCGTATTCCAGATATCCTTCTAGATAATACTGATCGTAACCGCACCTCTCCATTTGCATTTACAGGTAATAGGTTTGAGTTTAGGGCCGTAGGTTCGTCTAGCAACACTGCTTCTCCTTTGATTATCCTTAATACAGCAATGGCTCAACAGCTGGTGAGGTTTAAGGCTGAAGTTGATAACCTGATTGAAGTAAAGGGAGTTAAAAAGGATGAGGCGATTCTACAGGTGCTTCGACAAATTATTGTAGAAACGAAAAAAATCCGCTTTGAAGGGAATGGTTATAGTAAGGAATGGGTGGAAGAGGCTGCTCGTCGTGGGTTGGCTAGTATTCCAGACCTACCTGCTGCTTTTAAGGAATTCCTTAACCCGAAGTCTGTTCGTTTATTTGAAGAGTTTGGGGTGCTCAACCTTTCGGAAATCCATGCGCGTATTGATATTCGTTTGGAAGCAATGGAGAAAAAGATTCAAATTGAATCGAGACTATTGGGCGATTTGGCTATCAACCACATTATTCCAACGGCTGTTAAATATCAGAATACCCTTATTGAAAACCTAAAAGGGCTTAAAGAGTTATACGGAGCGGGTGAGTTTGAAACATTTGCTGCACCTCAGGTTGATACGCTAAAAACAATTTCGCAGCATATTATTGAGATTCGCACAAAAGTTTTGGATATGATTGAAGAGCGAAAGGTTGCCAATAATATTGATGCGATTGAAGATAAGGCTGATGCCTACTACTTTAAGGTGTTGCCATATTTTGAAGAAATCCGCTACCACATTGATAAGCTAGAAGCGCTTATTGATGACGAGTTGTGGCCTCTCCCAAAGTATAGAGAACTGTTGCTATTGAACTAGCATTATAATATAACCCTAAAAAGGTCAGCTTTAGGTTTATAGTCCGTCCTCCCATAGGATGCCGAGAAGGTCTCCTATGGGATTTTTTCGTTTAAGCTATCGTCTACTATAGAGGTTGAATTATGACTAAATAGATTTAACATGGTAACTGTACATGCTTTATTCAAATACATTTGGGGCTTTTAATTGTAGGTTGGATGATGTTTCTTCTTAAAGGAGATGGAGACTTTAGGTTGATGCATCATCTGACCACTATAAAATAAGGTTGATTATGAAACTGGTTTGTCAAATTGTTGTAGGCGCGTTGTTGTTGGGGAGTTGCAGCAAGGAAAGCGATAACGTTGCTGTTAGCACAACTCCTCCTCCTGTGTCCTCGAGTAAAAATGTAGTGAATAAAGCCAGCATGTTGGCTCTAGTTAATGAAGTTAGAGCGAAGGGGTGTAATTGTGGCTCTACCTATATGCCTCCGGTTGGTCCCTTAACGTGGAACGATAACTTAGAAAAGGCAGCACTAGTGCATACCGTAGATATGATTACGAAAAGCTTTTTTGAGCATACCGGGAGTGATGGTTCAACTCCTTCGCAAAGGGTGACCAATGCTGGCTATTCATGGATGGCTACAGGTGAGAATATTGCTATGGGCTATACTTCAGAGAAGGATGTTATGAATGCTTGGTTGGCTAGCGAGGGGCACTGTCTTAATATAATGCGGAAGGAATTTAAAGAGTTGGGTGCTGCTAGGGTAGGTAATTATTGGACTCAAGAATTTGGAACTCCTCGGTAATTGGCCGGATAATGAGTGTCGAAGTCTAATTTCAGAGGCTGGCGTATTGCTTGAACTGTTTTGCAAAAGCCCCACCATTTGGCGGGGCTCGTTTCAAACGACTGATAGTCTAGTATTAGGCATGCTTTACTGCAGGCCTAACACCAATTACGTTATTCGCTAAAATAGGTAATCGTCCAATGCTAAAATAGTTGAATCCAAGCTGATGCATTTCAGCAGGGTCGTAGATGTTGCGTCCGTCAAAAATGGTATTTCCTCTCATGAGTTTTTCGATAGCCTTGAAGTCTGGAAGCCTAAACTCGGGCCACTCTGTTAGTAAGAAGAGCGCATCTGCATCAATGATTGCTTCATACGGTCCTTGACAGTATTCTATTTTATTTCCAAAGTGGTGTCGAGCTTCTTTTTGGGCTACTGGATCGTAGGCTTTGACCTTTGCGCCGTTTTGAAGAAGGTGCTCAATTATTACTATTGAAGGTGCTTCTCTCATATCATCGGTCTGAGGTTTAAAGGCTAAGCCCCAGATACCAAATGTGCGATCTGTTAAGTCACCATCGAAGAATTTCACGGCTTTTTGGAAAAGAACATTTTTTTGGCGTTGATTTACATCTTCTACCGCTTGCAGTATTTCTAACTTATGATGGTGCTCTTTGCCTGTTTGTATGAGGGCTTTCACATCCTTGGGGAAGCAAGATCCTCCATAGCCAATGCCGGGATATATAAATTTGTTGCCAATTCGGTTGTCGCTTCCAATCCCTTTGCGTACCCAATTTACATCTGCGCCAACTATTTCGCAAAGGTTGGCGATGTCATTCATGAAGCTAATCTTAGTGGCTAGCATTGCATTTGCCGCATATTTAGTCATCTCTGCAGATGGAATGTCCATTACGATAATTGGGTGTCCGTTGAGTACAAACGGGGCATAGAGGCGTTTCATTAAGTTTTCGGCTTCTTCCGATTCTACACCTACCACGATTCTGTCAGGTTTTAGGAAGTCGTCAATGGCATTTCCTTCTTTTAGAAACTCTGGGTTGGAAACAACGTCGAAGCCGAATGTTGCTTTTCGCTTAGCGTACTCCTCTTGAAGCGCGGATTTTACCTTTTTTGCAGTACCTACGGGAACCGTACTTTTGGTAACTACGGCCAGATAGTGGTCGGCGTATTGTCCTATTTCTCGGGCTACACCAATTACGTATTTTAGATCTGCGCTACCGTCTTCGTCAGGAGGCGTTCCTACGGCAATAAACACAGCCTCGCTATCGGTTAGGCTATCTTTTAGGCTTGTGGAGAAGTGCAGCCGATCTTTTGCCACATTTCGTTCTACAAGCTGTTCCAGACCTGGTTCGTATATGGGAATAACCCCCTTTTTCAGGCCTTCAATTTTTTCGATATTCACGTCAACACAGGTTACATCGACACCCGTTTCTGCAAAGCAGGCGCCTGTTACAAGACCGACATACCCGCTCCCCACAATAGTAATCTTCATCTTACTCTACTTTTAAAGATGGATGTTGGTACAAAATGTTTCGTGCAGGAGTTTGGCTGTTGTGTACGTTTGTTTGATTGGCTCCTACCCGAAGTTGTTTCATAAGAGAAACACAATTTACAGCGGGAATGTAAAATGATTCTACCTATATATAATTAAGAAATCCTAAATAGTTTGAAAGTGAGTTTTGGGAGGTTCGTACTTGCGAATAGGATGGGGCTTAAAGGGTTTAAAAGGCGGCTGTGTCGCAGTTGCAGGAGCTTACATAGGGATGTATTGTTAAAATGTAATGGCCAGTAAAACAAAACGCTGAGCGGTAGTTGGCTGTTTGAAATATTAGTTGTACTTTTGCAAACCCCTTATAGTGGGGTTGGATCACAGTTATATTTAGGTATTAACCAAAAATTTACAGTAAAGTGGACGCACTAAGTTACAAGACTGTATCTGTCAACAAGGTATCTGCTCCGAAAGAGTGGGTAGTGATAGATGCAACCAATCTAGTAGTGGGCCGCCTTGCTTCTCAAGTTGCGATGATTCTGAGAGGTAAGCACAAGCCTTCTTTTACGCCAAACTCAGATTGTGGTGATAACGTAATCATCATCAATGCTGAAAAGGTACGCTTTACCGGTAACAAGCTTACCGATAAGGTTTATGTTCGCCACACTGGCTACCCAGGTGGACAACGCTTTGCAACTCCTGCTGATATGCTAAAGCGTAAGCCTCTTTTCGTTGTAGAAAAGGCTGTTAAGGGTATGCTACCAAAGAACCGCCTAGGTGCTGCTTTGTTCCGTAATCTACACGTTTACGCTGGCGCAGAGCATCCACATGAGGCTCAACAACCAAAAGTTATCACCGTTAATAAACTTAAGTAATGAGCATGGAAGTTGTTAACACTATTGGAAGAAGAAAAGCAGCTGTAGCTCGTATTTACATGACCCCTGGGAAGGGCGAAATCGTAATTAACGAAAAACCGCTAGAGGCTTATTTTACAACTGGAGTACTTCAGTACACTGCAACCCAAGGTCTTATTGTTACTAACCAGCTTGGTAAGTACGACATTAAGGTAAATCTTGATGGAGGTGGTGTTAAGGGACAAGCAGAGGCGCTACGTCTTGCTATCTCTCGCGCACTATGCGAAATTGACAACGAAACTTACCGTCCTGCGCTTAAGGCTAGTGGCCTTCTAACTCGCGACTCTCGCGTAGTTGAGCGTAAGAAGCCAGGTCAACCAAAGGCTCGTAAGAAATTCCAGTTCAGCAAACGTTAATATTTTTTCTTCTTCCAACAACTGCGGATTGGGTTTCAAACCTACAAGACTACATCAGATGTACTACTTGGAAGTTGCCCAGCTGCGAAAAACTGACGAGATCGTAATGCTACTCGCTAGTTGACGAAGAGGTTTTAAACAAAGTAAAACACAAAAAAATGCCAAGAACAAATTTCAACCAGCTGCTAGACGCTGGTGTTCACTTCGGTCACTTGAAGAGAAAGTGGAACCCTAAAATGGCTCCTTATATCTTTATGGAGCGTAACGGTATTCACATTATCGACCTTCACAAGACCGTTGTAAAGCTAGATGAGGCTGCAAACGC
Organism: Alistipes sp. ZOR0009; assembly: GCF_000798815.1. Classification (NCBI taxonomy): domain Bacteria; kingdom Pseudomonadati; phylum Bacteroidota; class Bacteroidia; order Bacteroidales; family Rikenellaceae; genus Alistipes; species Alistipes sp. ZOR0009. The sequence goes on from NZ_JTLD01000033.1 coordinate 55,692, forward strand.
CCTAAAACAAATCGCAAAATCAGGCCGTAAGGTTCTTTTTGTTGCTACTAAGAAGCAAGCAAAAGATATCGTTTCGGAAAGAATAGGTCAAGTAAACATGCCATATGTTACCGAGCGCTGGCCCGGTGGTATGCTTACCAACTTCCCAACCATCCGTAAGGCGGTTAAGAAGATGGCTTCTCTTGAGAAGATGACCAATGATGGTACTTTCGATGCGCTTTCTAAGCGTGAGAAACTACAAATCACCCGTCAACGTGCTAAGCTTGAGAAGAACTTAGGATCTATCGCAGATCTTACTCGTCTTCCTGCTGCTCTTTTCATCGTTGACGTTCAAAAAGAAGCAAACGCCGTTCGTGAAGCAAAGAGGCTTAACATTCCAGTATTTGCTATGGTAGATACCTGCTGTGATCCAACACCAATTGATTATGTTATCCCAGCTAACGACGACGCTTCAAAGTCTATCAGCCTAGTAATCGACGTAGTTGCTTCTGCTATTCAAGAAGGACTAGAAGAGCGCAAGGTTGAAAAGGAAAAGGATAAGGACAGCCAACCTGCTAAGGCTGAAAAAGCTGGTAAGGCAAAGGTTAAGAAGGCTACTGTAGCTGACGAGGCTGATGCTGAAGCTCCTGCTCAGGCAGAAGAGAGCGCAGAATAATCCGATTTCAATAACTGATAAAGAATATAACTATGGCAATTAGTGCACAAGACGTAGCGAAGCTACGTAAAATGACCGGTGCCGGGATGATGGACTGCAAGAAGGCTCTTGAAGAAGCTAATGGCGACTTCGAGCGTGCTCAGGACCTTATCCGCGAAAGAGGTAAGCTTATCGCCAGCAAGCGAGCTGACCGTGAAGCTACTGAAGGTGCCGTTATCGCTAAAACTACTGCCGATGGCAAGCGTGGTGCTGTTATCTGTCTTAACTGCGAAACTGACTTCGTGGCTAAGAATGCAGATTTCGTAGCTCTTGCTGAAAGCATCCTAAACCTTGCTATCGAGCAAAACCCAGCAACCCTAGAAGACCTTCTTGCTCTTAAGATGGGTGAGCTTTCTGTAGCTGATCTAGTTACCGAAAAGTCTGGTGTTACTGGCGAAAAGTTGAGCGTTTCTTTCTACGGAAAGCTTGAGGATGGATACGTTATTCCTTACATCCACATGAACAACAAACTTGCAACTTTGGTATCTTTCTCTAAGGGTATCAACGAAGAAGTTGCTAAGGATGTGGCAATGCAGGTTGCTGCTATGAAGCCTGTAGCGCTTGATAAGAGCTCTACTCCAGCTGATGTAGTGGAAAAAGAACTTCACATTGCTAAGGAACAACTTCGTCTTGAAGGTAAGTCTGAGGATATGATCGAAAAGATCGCTCCTGGTAAGCTTAACAAGTTCTTCAAGGAAAGTACTCTTCTTGCTCAAGACTTCATCAAGGATAACAAGATGAGCGTTGAGGCTTATGTTAAGAGTGCTGATGCTGAAGTTAAGGTTACTGGTTTCGTTCGCTACTCTCTAAACGACTAAATTTTTATCGTTTATACCTCAAAGGGCTGCAGCAATGCAGCCCTTTTTTTGCTTACTAGAAGGCAAAAAGAAAGCCCCGCTCAAAAACATGAGCGGGGCTTTTATCTTGTAATATGCTATTGGATGCTTATACCAAAGGCGTTCCTGTCATTTCTGCAGGGGCAGGGATGTCCATTAGCTTAAGCACGGTTGGCGCGATATCAGCCAGCACGCCGCTTTTTACGCTCTTAATCTCATCGTCAACTACGATGAAAGGAACTGGGTTAAGCGAGTGGGCGGTATTTGGCGAGCCGTCTTCGTTCATGGCGTTGTCGGCGTTGCCGTGGTCGGCGGTGATAAGTACGGTGTATCCGTTGGCGCGAGCCGCAGTAACAACCTCCTTCACGCATGCGTCTACCGCGTGGATTGCCTTAAGGATCGCATTCATGTCGCCGGTGTGGCCTACCATGTCGCCGTTGGCAAAGTTCAGCGCAACGAAGTCGACCTCTCCCTTTTTAAGTTCGGCAACGATGGCGTCCTTAACGCCGTAGGCGCTCATTTCTGGCTGTAGATCGTAGGTGGCTACCTTTGGCGATGGGATAAGGATACGGCTTTCGTTTTCGAATTCAGCCTCGCGTCCGCCGCTGAAGAAGAAGGTTACGTGAGCGTACTTTTCTGTTTCGGCGATACGTATTTGCTTCTTTCCAGCCTTCGATACCACTTCGCCAAGGGTGTTGGTTACGTTATCCTTGTCGAAAAGGATGTGTAGGCCTTGGAATTTGGCATCGTATGGGGTCATGGTATAGTAGTGAAGCGGAATGGTCTTCATTCCAGCCTCTGGCATGTCTTGCTGGGTAAGCACAATGGTAAGCTCCTTGGCGCGGTCGTTGCGGAAGTTGAAGAAGATCACCACGTCGCCCTCCTGAATGGTACCTACAGGCTTGCCGTCTGCGTCAACCTGTACTACTGGCTTGATGAACTCGTCGGTTACGCCCGCATCGTAGGAGTTTTGTACGGCCTCTACCATGTTGGTGGTTGGTGTACCGGTTCCGTGTACCATTAGGTCGTACGATTCCTTTACGCGCTCCCAACGCTTGTCGCGGTCCATGGCGTAGTAGCGGCCAATCATGGTGGCAATCTTTCCGGTTGATTTGGCCAGATGTGCCTCTAGCGCCTCGATGAATCCTTTTCCGCTCTTAGGGTCGGTATCTCTACCATCCATAAAGGCATGAACGAAGGTCTTGTCGATTCCGTAAGCCTTAGAGATTTCGGTTAGCTTGAAAAGGTGATCGAGCGAGCTGTGAACGCCTCCGTCCGAAACAAGTCCCATTAGGTGAACCTGCTTTCCGTTTTCCTTGGCGTAGGTGTATGCGTTTACGATTTCTGGATTCTCAAGAATGGAGTTGTCGCGGCAGGCAATGTTGATCTTTACCAAATCTTGGTAAACGATACGCCCTGCACCGATGTTGAGGTGACCTACCTCAGAGTTGCCCATTTGTCCTTCTGGAAGGCCTACGTCTTCGCCGCTGGTGCGCAGCTCGGAGGTGGCGTAGCTTGCCTCTAGGCAGTTAATGAATTCTGGGTTTGCTTTGTAGATGGCGTCTGCCTTGTCGTGCTTGCCGTGGCCCCAGCCATCGAGGATCATCAAAAGAACTTTTTTTCCCATGTTGATATGTGAATTTCTGTAATGTAATTCGTGCTTAAAATCAGGCAAAAGTAGCCCTATTTTTTTAGTTTTGAAAGTAACAGTTTCTATTGGTTTAGGTTGCCCTTTAGTTCGTTAAATAAGTTAAAGGTCTACTGCTTTATGCTTGTTTGGATGGCTTTTGAGCCTACTTTTGCTCCCCAACATTCATAATACCGACTGTAATGCTTAGATATGTAGCCGCATTTGCTTTTTCGGTGCTGGGGTTAACGCTTTGTGCGCAGCAGCCTTGGCCTGATTCGCTGAATACTGCTAAAACCGCAACCTACCTATCGCCCGAAGAGCGAAACGTAATTCTAGAGATGAATAAGGTTAGAACCAACCCAAAGCGCTACGCGCAGGAGGTGGTGGCCGCCATGAAAAAGCGCTTCGTCGATTCCGAAAGCCCGCTGATTTACCTTAAGGACGATGGCCGTAGAATTATGACCACCGAGGGGGTGAAGGCCATTGACGAGTGCGTACAGGAGCTAATGCGGGCAAAACCTGTTGGCATGATATACCCATCGAAGGGGGTGTGGCGGGCAAGCCGCGACCATGCCAAAGATCAGGCAAGCACAGGGGCAACAGGCCATAGCTCTAAGAACGGAGCCTCTCCGTGGGATAGAATGGATAAATATGGCGCAAGAGTTGGCTATGCTGGCGAGAATGTAGATTACGGTAATGCCGATGGGCTTGGTATCGTGCTCAGCTTGCTTATTGATGATGGGGTCCCATCGCGTGGGCATCGGCACAATATTATGAGCGGCAACTTCCGAATGGCTGGCGTTGCCATAGGGCCTCATCCTACCTACGGCTTTATGTGCGTGATAGACTATGTGACAAAATTTGTTGATAAGTAAAGCGTTTGGGACGCGACAAATGGAGATAGGCTTCTTCGAGTTTATCTCCCAATCGATTGTACCATAGGTATGGCATTCCGGTAGGCTGCATGTTGCGGTTGTTTGGAGTATACTCTTGTTGTACGATCGGTAAATCGTTATCTTTTTCATTATCTAAGCAAAGCGGCGTATCTTTGTAGTAGTAAGGGGGCACTTCATTCTGCTACCGAACGTATCGGCATGCAGCAAAATGGTGAATGTGTGCCCCACAAATAAGGAACAGCCATGAGATTTACTCTTCTTCTAGTCGGATTACTTCTTTCCAGCAGCACCTTTGCGCAGGTTGACCGTAAGATTGTAGGAACCTGGATGGGCGAAATCGTTTCGGGCTCGCAATCTTTTAGAATGGTGCTTCACCTAAAGGATGATGGTGGAACGCTATCGTGTACCCTCGATAGCCCCGATCAGGGGGCGCTGGGGCTACCTGTTAAGGGGGCAACGTTTGCTAATGGGCTGCTAAAGGTTGATGCATCGAACCTAAGCGCAGCCTACGAGGGGAAGCTACTTGCTGGAGACTCTACGGTTGTTGGTCGTTGGATGCAGGACGGGGTGGCTTTTCCGCTGAACCTATCGAAGCAGGAGAAGGCGGTAAAGCTTAATCGGCCACAGGAACCAGTTGCCCCATTTCCCTATACCGTACAGCAGCTAACCGTAGATAATGCAGCTGGTGGCGCTGCGCTTTCGGCTACGTTGATAATTCCGAAGGGCGCTGGCACCTTTGCTGCCGTGGTGCTGCTATCCGATACGGGCCCTCACAATCGCGATGCCGAGGTGATGGGGCATAAGCCGTTTTGGGTGATGGCCGATTTCTTGGCTCGCAATGGTATTGCCTCCATCCGATTCGACGAAAGGGGCGTGGGAAAATCGACCGGAAACTTTAAGGCTGCTACCACCAACGACTTTGCCTCCGATGCGCTAGCCGCGTTTCGGGTTCTTTACGCCAACCCAAAGGTTAACAAAAAGAAGGTAGGCCTTTTGGGGCATGGCGAGGGGGCTGTGGTAGCCGCGATGGTGGCTGGTGCCGAGCCTAAAGCTGCCTTTGTAACCCTGCTTAGCGGTATGGGAATAGTAGGGGAGGATATCCTGCTAAAGCAAGCTCGGGCAATTGCTCGGGCATCGGGAATGGCCGAAAGCGCCGCTGCCGAGGCCGAGGAGCTAAATCGGGAGATGTATAATATAGTAAAAACGGAACCAGATAATTCGCAAGCCATAACCCAGCTTACCGATATGGCTTGGACCGTTGCCAACGGCCAGCCTTCGCTATCGCGCGAGGAGCGGAGTGCGGTGGTAGACAACATATCAAAATCTTTTGCCACCCTGCTGCTACCTTGGTACCGCGGCTTTCTGGTGCTAAATCCAGCCACCTACCTAGCAAAGGTTCGGGTGCCGGTGCTGGCGCTAAGCGGGGCAATGGATTTGGAGGTATCGGCCGACGAAAACCTGAAAGCCATAGAGGCTGCCTTGCGTGAGGGAGGAAATGCTACCTTTAAGGTGCTAAAAATTGACGAACTAAACCATCTTTTGCAGCACTGCAAAACGGGACTTCCCAACGAATATGGGGTTATCGAGGAGACAATATCTCCCGATGTGCTGCGCCTTGTAAAAGATTGGATCAAAAATGAGGTTGGACAGCCAGCACCAAAAAAATGATACACGTAGAAAACCTATCGGTAAGCTTTGGGAGCGAGCAGGTGCTCCATAATATCTCCTTTGTGGCCCATCGGGGCCAAAAGGTGGCGCTTGCCGGCCCTTCGGGCAGCGGAAAATCCACCATTATAAACCTGCTAATGGGATTTGTGCACCCCTATGCCGGAAACGTTAGGGTGGCAGGGCTTACCCTTAGCGAGCAAACCGTAAATCAGGTTCGGAGCCGCATTTCTTGGCTCCCACAGGAGCTGGCTTTTCGGCTCGATACCGTTCGCGAGCTCTTTTACCTTCCTTTTACCTACCGGATAAATCGGCACCTCTGCCCATCGGACGATGAGGTGCGGCGCCTATTCGACGAGCTGCTGCTCGATGTAGCGCTGCTGGATAAGCCGCTAGGCGAAATCTCGGGCGGACAAAAGCAGCGCATCGCCCTTGCTTCGGTGCTGCTCCTAAAAAGGGATATCCTGCTGCTCGACGAGCCTACCTCGGCGCTCGATGCCGAGTCGAGGGGAGCCATCATCGCTATGGTAAAGAGGCTAACGGATGTTACCGTGCTGGTATCCTCGCACGATGCCGAGTGGATGGATGCCGTGGATACGATAATCAATTTAAGGAGGTAAAAAATGGGAGTACAGGATATATCGTGGGTTGACCTTGGGCTAGGATACCTTTTGCTGGTGATTCCGCTGCTTGCCTTTCGGTACTACCAAACGGGGCTGGTGCGCAGTACGCTTATTGCCATTGCCCGAATGACCGTTCAGCTGCTGCTGGTAGGTGCCTACCTCGGCGTAATATTTCGATGGAATAGCGCATGGGTAAACATCCTGTGGGTAGTAGCTATGGTGGTGGTGGCAGCCTTTACCGTGGTTAGGCGAAGCGAGCTGAGCCGTAAACTATTTCTTGTTCCCGTGCTGATTGCCATTGCAGCCAGCGTTTTGCTGGTAGACGTCTACTTCCTAGGTGTTGTGGTGCGCCTCGACTTTCTTTTTGATGCCCGCTACTTTATTCCGATTACCGGAATGCTAATTGGAAACTGCCTATCCAACAATATTGTTGCGCTAAATACCTTTTACCATAGCCTTAGCAAGGAGCAAACCCTTTACCGATTTGCGCTGGCCAACGGCGCAACCCGTAACGAGGCGCTGGCAGGCTTTATGCGCGAGGCGCTTCGAAAATCGCTAAATCCCACCATTGCTACCACGGCGGTGGTAGGCCTTATTTCCCTGCCGGGGATGATGACCGGGCAAATACTGGGAGGTTCTAACCCCGAGGTAGCCATAAAGTACCAAATAATGATTATGATTACCATTCTGGTATCTACCCTGCTAACGGTAATTCTTTCTATCCTTATCTGCAACCGCTTTGTTTTCGACGGCTTTGGTCGTTTAAGGACGGGAAAATAGGCAAACCCTGCTTGTAGCGCCCTCTGTGCAGGGGTAGACTCCCTTTTTAGGCTGATCTAAAGCGTTTCCCTCGCGTGGTTAGGAGTTTTTCTTGCAAGGAAAAGAGTTTTCCTCGCGAGGTTAGGAGTTTTCCTCGCAAGGAAAAGAGTTTTTCCTGTGAGGTTAAGAGTTTTCCTTGCAAGGAAAAGAGTTTTTGTCGCGAGGTTAGGAGTTTTCCTCGCAAGGAAAAGAGTTTTTCCCGTGAGGTTAAGAGTTTTCCTTGCAAGGTTAGGAGTTTTTGTCGCGAGGTTATCTCTTAGCTCTTCAACATTTTCATTTAGCATTGGATGAATTCAAGGAGCTGTGTTTACCCTCTTTTTTTCGGAAAACAGAATTACACCTGCCTAAAGGTGGTTACGGGATGGCCAACGAGGCCGATGGTGTAGGCGAGGGCGGATAGCCGATGGCGCGGCTAGGCAAGCAACTTGGGTGGCGATACTAGGCCAAAAGGGATCTCCGCTGCGAGAAGCAATTCTTTGAGCGGCACTTTGCGATACCCGCAAATGAAAAAATCCCCAAAGCAAGGCTTCGGGGATTTCGTATTTTAAGGTTTCAGTACTATTTATTTGATAATATAGTCGTAGTGGATGATGTCGGTACCCACGGTATCGACGTTGATGTACTTAATCATGGCGGCGGCAACGTCGGTGGCCTTTACGGCACGGTACTTACGGAGCTTGCCTACCATCAGCAGGTTTAGCACACCCGATAGCGAGTGTCCAATCGATTCGGCTAGGCGATGCTCCTTGCGCTTGCCCAGCAGCAGCGAGGGGCGAAGCACTACCGTACGCCTAAAAGCTTCGGCGATGATGGCCTCCTCCATTTTTCCTTTGGTCTTAAGGTAAAAGTTGTTGGACTTACGCTGCGCCCCCACCGACGAAACGACGGCGATGTTCTTCACGCCGTTTTTGCGGGCGTGCTTGGCAATTTTTTTGGGGATGGTGTAGTCCACATACTTGAAGTTTTCCTGCGATTTGGCCTTCTTAATGGTGGTGCCGATGCAGATAAACAGATCGTCGCCAAACAGATGCTCGGCGGCGCTCTTGGGTTTCTCTAGCGTATTTTCGATAAACGTTATTTTTTGGCTCTCAACCGAGGGCTTTCGTCGGCCTATGGCCACAATTTCGGCGTAGCGTTCGTCTGCTACAAGCTGCTCTAGAAGGGCGGTTCCAACAAGTCCTGTTCCGCCGATTACGATAGCAATTTTCGTGTTCATTAGCTGGTGTCGCTTTGTGGTGCTACAAAAGCAGCGCTGTTGTTTGGTAGTTAAAGATAGGTATCAAATTAGGAAAGCCCATCGGCAAACAAAAAACAGCCGATTAATTAACGTTAAATAGGCTGTTTTGGAAATTTGGCGGCCATATCAATTTTAGGATTGGCCAGACAGTTGTATCTTTGCTAAGCTTTTAATAAAAAATCGACAAACCGATGACCAACTCTTCGAGATACGACCAACGCGGTGTATCTGCATCAAAGGAAGATGTGCATAGCGCCATCAAGAATCTGGATAAAGGTTTATTCCCAAAGGCATTTTGTAAAGTCGTTCCCGACATTCTCACCGGCGATCCCGAGTCGTGCGTGGTGATGCATGCCGATGGGGCGGGTACCAAATCGTCGTTGGCCTACATGTACTGGAAGGAGACTGGCGACCTGTCGGTTTGGCGAGGCATCGCACAGGACGCGATTGTGATGAATATCGACGACCTGCTTTGTGTGGGAATCACCGATAACATCCTGCTTTCGTCTACCATTGGGCGTAATAAGCAGCTAATCCCCGGCGAGGTTATCGCGGCCATCATCAACGGCACCGAAGACTTTGTGCAGGAGATACGCAGCCTTGGCGTGGAGATCCTGCTAACCGGCGGCGAAACGGCAGACGTGGGCGACTTGGTGCGCACCATCATTGTGGATAGCACGGTTACGGCCCGCATTAAGCGCAGCGATATTATCAGCAACGATAGGATTCGCCCTGGCGACGTGGTGGTCGGGCTCGAGTCGTACGGACAGGCTACCTACGAGAAGGAGTACAATGGAGGAATGGGAAGCAACGGGCTAACGTCTGCGCGTCACGATGTGTTTGCGCACGGGTTGGCATCTAAATACCCCGAGAGCTTCGACGCCTCGATTCCTGACAACCTGGTTTACTCGGGCAAGTATAACCTCACCGATATCGACCCCGAAACGGGCGTTACCATGGGTAAGCTGGTGCTATCGCCAACACGTACCTACGCTCCGGTGGTTAAGGCGGTGCTGGATAGGATGCGTGCCGAGGTTCATGGGATGGTACACTGCTCGGGTGGCGCACAAACCAAGGTGCTGCACTTTGTAGACGACGTGCACGTGGTAAAGGATAACCTTTTCCCGATACCTCCGCTGTTCCGCTACATCAAGGAGTGCTCGGGTACCGAGTGGAAGGAGATGTACAAGGTGTACAACATGGGCCATCGCATGGAGTTTTACGTAGCGCCAGAGCATGCGCAGGCGGTTATCGAAATCAGCGAGTCGTTTGGCATTAAGGCGCAGGTGGTGGGCCGCGTAGAGGCTTCGAGCAACGGTGCTAAGGTTACCGTTAAGAGCGAACACGGCGAGTTTGTTTACGAAAAGTAGAAGCGTACCCTTACGCATAACGATAAAAAGCGATGTAGGAATCTCCTGCATCGCTTTTCTTTTAGGTAGCTATGTGATGTTGGACTGTTGGTGGTTAGTAGCCAATTGTAAACCGCTCGTAATGGTGCGCCTCTGTTTCCAGCTCGTCAATCATTGCAAGGGCATAATCTTCTACCGAGATGTGGCTCTCTCCGTTGGCGTCGACAATAAGATCGTCTTTGCCTAAACGAAATACGCCGGTGCGCTCGCCGGGAGCGAGGTGGCCTGCAGGAGAAAAGAATACCCAGTCGATATCCTTCTCGTTGGCAAGCGTATTTAGGTAAAACTCGCCAAGCGATCTTACCGCAGGCATAATTTCTTCGGGAATAACGCCAGCATCGACTACACGAAGGTTTGGTGCACAGAATAGGGTGCCTGCTCCTCCAACGCACAGCAGCCGCTTTGTTCCCGACGCCTTGGCTCCTTTTAGGATGGCGGGATAAACGGTTAGCGTCTCCTGGTAAATGTTGGGGTTGCTCCATCCTGGATTGTAGGCGCTGATAATGGCATCGGTGCCTTGGCCAAGCTTCGCAATGGCGTCAGCCGAAGAGGCATCCGCCTTAACAACCTCTAGGTTTGGGTGCTTTACGGTAATTTTATCAGGATTGCGCACCGCTGCAACAACCTGATGTCCTCTGCTAAGGGCCTCGTTCAAAATGGCGGCCCCTACAAAACCGCTTGCACCAATAAGTAGTACCTTTTTCATTATTATCTGTTTTTTGTTATCAATTTCGTTGCTAGGGCGAGGTTTGCCACCTTCTTAAAACAAAGGTGAGGCTATTTTGATAATAACGCAATAAGATACTTGAACGTTAGATAGTTACTTTTTGGTGACGATTGCTACTATTCAGCTATTTGAAATTCTATTTTTTTTGTAATTTTTTTTGAATGGCAAGAATAGCAGTCGTATAGGACAAAAAGCAGATTGTTTTCTAACTTTGCGATCTAATAAAATTGTGCTACCAATGGCAAACCAAGTTGATACAAGCCTTTTCCTTCCCAACTGCCCCATTCGTAATATCCTTACTCGTATTGGCGACAAGTGGTCGATACTGGTGCTGTACACGTTGGCGCAGAATGGAACCATGCGCTTTAATGCGTTGCAGAAGGAAATTCCCGACATATCGCAGAAGATGCTTACCGTTACGTTGCGTGTGCTGGAGGAGGATGGTTTGGTTAACCGCCAGGTTTATGCAGAGGTTCCCCCAAAGGTAGAATATACGCTTACCGAGAGGGCGCATAGCTTTTTACCCCACATGAATGCGCTTATCGCTTGGGCAAAAGAAAATATGAACGATATAATGGCTGATAGGGCGAAGAGCTCCGAAGGCCTATAGCAAAAAGCGATGTGGAAAACACCACATCGCTTTTTGTTTAGTTCTTGAGATGAACAACCCGTTGTGGAAACGGTATCTCCACATTCTCCTCATTAAATCGTCGGTTAATCTCGAAGCGCAAATCGCTGCGGATGGCTCCAATAAAGAAGGAGTTGAGCGACCAGAACTTCAGCTGGAAATCGAGCGAGCTATCGCCAAAGTTGGTAAAGCGTACAATAATATCATGATCCTTGTCGAACAGAATGTCGGGATGGCTTTTGGCCACCTCGGTTAGGATGCGCTTTACCTTCTCGGTGTCGGAACCGTAGGCAACGCCCACCGAAACATCAAAACGGGTGGCCTGCTTGTTATGGCTCCAGTTTATCACATTCTCGTTGATAAATCGGTGGTTGGGTACCAGTATTTCAATATCGTCGGGGGTGATAATGGTTGAGGTACGCAGGTTTATTTGGATAACCTTGCCAACAAGCCCATCTACCTCTACCACGTCGTTTACCTTAATGGTGCGCTCAAATAGGATGATGATGCCAGATACAATATCGTTGAAGGTTTGCTGCAGCCCAAGTCCCAATCCTACAAATAGCGCCGCCGAACCAGCCAAAAGAATGGAGACGTCGATACCTAGCGCCTTTAGCATGAAGGAGAATGATATAATCCAGACAAAGTATTTTATCAGGAGGTAGATGGAATGGTACTTTCCCTTATCGAGCGCCTCCTCGTGCCTGCGTGCCCTGCGGTATAGCAGCCGCTTAATAATAAAGAGCACCAGCTTGGTGATGAGGTAGAGAATGGCCACAATCACCAGCTGATAAACATGGATGGTTAGCTTATCGAACTCGAAGAGGTTGTACATTAAAATTTCTCGGAGCGTCATACGAATATATTTTGTTGGTTGATATCACGAAATTACCATATACTACTAAACATATAATCATTAAAAAAGCATAATTTTCAGAGCGAATTTCTACGCAGATAACCAAATTTGTAGTAGCACAAACAAAATAGACGCGAATGTTGAACTTTATAGAGCAGTTTTGGGGAGCACGGCTAAAGAGTATTTCCAAAGCGTTTGAAAAAAATGGCTTCGAGGTGACCCTTTGTAAAACCATAGAGGATGCCCGCAATGCCATCGTGGAGATTGTTAAGCACGAGAAGCCTGCCGCTGTTTCGTATGGCGACTCCATGTCGTTGAGGAGTACCGGAGCGCTTGAGGTGATTAAGGCAATGAAAGATGTTAGCTTTATCGACGGCTTTAACCATTCGATGCCCCGAGAAGAGCGGCTGGCATTGCGTAGGCAGGCGTTAACCTGCGATTTGTTTTTGGCAGGTGTAAATGCTTTTACGGCTAAAGGGCAGCTCGTTTGGCTCGACATGATTGGCAACCGTATTGCTCCAATTTCGTTTGGTCCTAAAACCGTTGTTCTTGTGGTTGGACGAAATAAGCTAACGGCCAACCTCGAAGAGGCAATGTCGCGTGTTCGTACCTATGCGGCACCAATCAACGCCATTAAGCACACCGATTTTAAGACACCTTGCCAAACAACCGGGACCTGCCACGATTGTGCTAGCCCTCATCGAATTTGTAACAGCTGGCTAATTATGGAGAAATCGTTTCCAGTTGGTCGTGTTAAGCTTATTTTAGTTGACGAAGATCTGGGTCTTTAACAACCATTGTTGTTTTATATCGTATTAATGTAAGGAGATTGCGGGTGTAATTCGGTAATCTCTTTACATTTTGCAGTAAACCATAAAGCATCAGCTATGACAGAACCTTGTAGTGTACATGTAAAGCTGGCAAAGGAGGCTATCGAAGCTGCTTTTTCGGGGGGAAAAGTATCGCCGCTACAGGCGCACGAGCTAACCCTTCCTGCGGCCTGCTTCGTCTCCCTTCACATGACCGATGGCGCCTTAAGAGGCTGCATTGGTACGCTTGAGCCTCGGAAGAGTTCGCTCTATGAGGAGATAATCGCCAACTCTTTGTCTGCAGCGTTTCATGATCCTCGCTTTGAGCCTCTACGTCAGGAGGAGTTAGGCCATCTTTATATATCGGTTGACGTACTGCATGTGCCCGAGCCAATCGCTTCGGCTGAAGAGTTAGACCCGTTGATTTATGGTGTTATTGTGGAACGAGGTAATAGAAGAGGTGTGCTACTACCCAACCTCCCCTCCATTGCTACCGTAGATAGGCAGCTGGCGATTGCAAAAAGCAAAGCTGGCATTGGAGCCGAGGAGAAGGTTACTCTGTATAGATTTATGGTTGATAGATATTTTTAGCAACATATGGAGGCAAAGTATTACGTATCGGAGAATGGTAAGGTGAGATGCTTGCTCTGTCCGCACAGATGCGCCATTGCCGAGGGGAAATCGGGTATTTGTAGGGTGCGTAAAAACATTAATGGGCGGTTAACCGCCATCAGCTACGGGCTGATATCCGCTTTGGCGCTCGATCCCATCGAGAAGAAGCCGTTATACCACTTCTATCCTGGTTCAAAGATCCTTTCGTTAGGAAATGTTGGGTGTAACTTTGCGTGTCAGTTTTGTCAAAACCATGTTATTGCGCAGGCGGTAGAGTTTGACTTTGATAGGTATGAGCAAAATATCGCCCCAGACTTTGTGGTTAAGAAAGCAAAGGCTGCAGTGGCCGATGGAAACATTGGCGTTGCATATACCTACAACGAGCCAACCGTTGGCTTCGAGTTTATGCTCGATATTGCCAGCCGGGTAAAGGCTAAGGGGCTAAAGAATGTAATGGTATCAAATGGTTTTATCGAAACTGAGCCATTAAAGGAGCTTCTAGATGTTGTTGATGCCTTTAATATCGATTTGAAGTCGAGCACTAACGAGTTTTATGCGCACTTACTGGGTGGCAAGCGCGATCCTGTTCTGAATACGCTCCTAGAGATAGATAGAGCTGGCAGACATTTGGAGATAACCTACCTTGTTATTCCTGACGAGAACGATAATCGTGGGGAGTTTCGTAAAACTTGCCAATGGATTGCTTCCAATTTGGGGCCATCTACCGTTTTGCATGTTACCCGCTACTTTCCTAACTACCATTTTAACCAACCGCCAACGTCGCTTACCTCCATTCTCGATTTGTACGGTATTGCAAGGGAGCATCTGCAGCATGTGTATCTTGGGAATACGGGTATGTCGGAGTATAGCAACACCTACTGCGACCATTGCGGGAAGCTAATGGTGGAGCGGCGAAGCTATCAGGCCAACCTGCTGGGATTATCGAAGGACGGTAAGTGTTTGGGATGCGGTAATGTTGCATGGTAAAACAAATGAAGATGAGCATCAGGGAGAATTATGCCGAAGGTCGGTTTTATGGTAGCACTGCAAGCGCAATTACTCGCGTTTTTGACGATGCGGTTGCAGCCGAGCGTCCTTCTATTTGCTATTCGCTAAAAGATAAGGTGATTTGGGGCGGTGTTGTGCCCCATGCTGGCCATGTGTACTGCGCTCGCGAAGCTGTACATTTCTTCGAGATCGTAAAGGCAAGCGGAGTTTTGTTTGATACGGTCGTTCTTATCAATCCAAACCATACAGGTTACGGCGATGCTGTTTCTATTGACAGCCATTCGCACTGGAAAACCCCTTTAGGGGTGGTTGAGGTTGATATGGAGCTTGCCAATTTGATGAATGTTCCTATTAGTGATGCCGCTCAGCGGTTGGAGCATTCTGCCGAAGTTGTTCTTCCGTTTATACAGCATTTTTTAGGCGATACGATTCGGCTTCTTCCTATCAACATGCGCGATCAGAGCTACAGAAGTGCCACCAATTTAGCCGCCGAACTTCGTTTAGCCGTTACGTCCTTACAGCGTAAGGTGCTGGTTGTCGCTTCTTCCGATTTTAACCATTTTAAAAGGCCGCAGGTGGGCTATGAGCTCGACAGCTACGCCTTGGAGGCTCTTTTGAAGTTCGATCTTCAAGAATTTGAGCGCAGGGTGAAGGATAAGAAGGTTTCTATTTGCGGCTATGGAGCCATTATGGCGCTGCTGCAGTACGCCATGCTGGTTGACGAGCAGCCTAAGGTGGATGTGCTTCGGCGTGGGCACTCCGGCGAGGTGTTTCGCTCCGATGAGGTGGTCGATTATGTATCTTTGCTGGTTTACAGCGAATAACATTCAAACTATTTATGGAGATTTCGGGAATGTTGTAACTTAGTAGCTAATATTTTTTATTTCTTGCAGGTTACTTTTTTTGAAATCGTTGTAGATGGATAGTTTAATGGACAACAATAGGCACTTTAGTGGTTGCAACCAGCTGGGAAGCTTGTCGTGGTTGGCTGTTCTTACTGATTTTTTGGTAGGTGCTGGGCTGTTTTTGCTGCTGGGGATTTTCTCTGGCGGTTTCTCATTTACAAATATTTTTCTTTTTGCTGTTCTTGCGTTTGCTCTTCTTTGGACTTGGAGTAGGCTTAAGTGGTTTGCGATATTCTCGCGCCGAGCAGAAGGATTTAGATGGATTGCTACCCTTCTTGTGACGTTGTTTGTGCTGGCGCTGATGGCTGTTTTTTCGGTGGCTCCTAAGCTTCCTGCAATTTATCCAACACTTTTACTCCTCTCTATACTGACTTTGCTGATGGCGCTTTGGCGTAGCCTCGTTTCTTTTAGACATGTCGCCCTGACGCTGTACAAAAGCCACTTTATAAGCTTCCTTACTGCCTTTATCCTGCTGTTTTTCTCTATTTGGGTTGACTCTATGGGGCAGCGGCTGCTTTGGGCTGGCGCCATTATGTCCGTTGTGGGCATCCCTTCCATAACTTGGCTGCTGGGACGATATCCTTTGCCCCGAAGGGGAACCGAACTGGTAAGTAGGCATCTACTTTTGGTGACGGCTATCTCGGGATTGGCCATTTTGGAGGTTGCTGCAGGGATAAGGCCCGCAGATATTCCCCGCTTGCTGCTCTTTTTGGAGGTGGCTGCCGTGGTGATGCTGCAGTGGAGAACTGTTGTTTGCTTGCTACGAGCCAATAGCGGCGACGAGGCTAACCATATTCGGATGGAGTATGGCTTTTACGTGGCCTACATCCCCCTAATCCTTTTTGTAGTGGGGGTGAAGTTTGGTGTTGGGAGGCTGGCCATACATGCTGGGGTTCAACCGATGTTTGTGCTGGCTATGGCTGCTGGTGTCGCCGGTTTGCTGCTAACGACTGGCGTTTTGGCATTTCTTTTTGGCAGCCTGCAGCAGCTGCTGGGCGTTTGGGCACGATTGGTTGGCGGGGTGCTGCTGCTGGCACTTGTCCCTTTCGTACTGTTTATCGGATTTGCGAGCATGGTGCATCTGCTGCTGTTGGTGCTGGCGCTGGTTGCCGTTGCCGACTGGCTTTTGTCCCGACGTGTGCGCCACTAGCCGTCTTCTTTTTCCATCTTTCCCTTTTTTGGTAAGGTAAGCCTCGCGGTAAGGCTATGATTAGCCGATACGATGGCACTATTTATCCTTTTGGCAAGGTATCTGGCAATCCTGCTGACGGATGTATGCGCTTATTGAGGGTTAATTTACTTAAGAAATGCATTTTGCTACTCAACTTTCGGCTAAAGCGCTACCTTTGCGGAAATTATTTTCCTTATGATACAAATTGACAACGTCATACTCAGCTTAAACGTGTTTGAGAAGCAGTTTTGCTGCGATTTAACCAAGTGTCTCGGCGAATGCTGCGTTGATGGGGAGTCGGGGGCGCCTGTTGAGGAGGCCGAGATTGCCGAAATGGAGCGCGAGTACGAGAATTGGAAGCCTTACATGACTGCTGAGGGGATTGCGGCCGTTGAGGCGCAGGCTGTTGTTGTAAAAGATATTGAAGGGGAATGGACTACACCGCTTATCGAAGGCTGTGAGTGCGCCTACACCTACGAGGAGAACGGAATAACCCTTTGCGCGATAGAAAAGGCGCATGCCGAAGGCAAAACAACCTTCCGTAAACCCGTTTCGTGCCACCTTTATCCAATTAGGGTGAAGAATTTTTCGGGCGGATTGGTTGGTGTGAACTACGACCGTTGGCAAATTTGCGGTCCGGCTCGCATTTTAGGCGAAAAGCTTGGCCTTCCTGTTTACAAGTTCCTCAAGGAGCCCATTATCCGCAAGTTTGGTGAAGAGTTTTACCAAAAGATTGAGGAGGCGGCAGATATGCTTGCCCTGGAGGACGGCAATGAGTAGCTTTCTTTCAATTTAAAGCTGATTTCAACATATTTCATTATAATTATTAAAACAATCCTCGAATTCTCGGGGATTGTTTATTTTAGGGCAACCATAAACTAATAGAAAATGAGTAATATTAAATCTTATATTGACGAGAATAAGGAGCGCATTCTTGACGAACTTTTCGGACTAATTCGCATTCCTTCGATTTCTTCGCAGACCGACCACAAGGCAGACATGCTTAAAGCTGCCGACTACATTAAGGAAGCCATCCTTAAAGCGGGAGCTGATAGGGCAGAGGTTATCCCTTCTGACGGTAACCCTGTTGTATTTGGCGAAAAGATTGTTGATCCTGCCGCTCCAACCGTGCTTATTTACGCGCACTACGACGTTATGCCGGTTGATCCTATTGAGTTGTGGACTTCAAATCCGTTTGAACCCGTAATCCGCGATGGTAAGATTTACGCCCGTGGCGCTAACGACGATAAGGGGCAGATGTTTATCCAGCTAAAGGCTTTTGAATACCTTGTAAAGACTGGACAGCTGAAGACCAACGTTAAGTTTATGATTGAGGGTGAGGAGGAGATCGGCTCGCCTAGCCTTGAGGCTTGGGCAAAGAAGCATAAGGAGCTTGTTGCTGCCGATGTTATCCTAGTGTCTGACACTGGTATGATTGCCGAAGACGTTCCTACCATTACCCAAGGGCTCCGCGGCTTGGCCTACATGGAGGTTGAGGTAACAGGTCCTAACCGCGACCTACACTCTGGCCTTTTTGGAGGTGCAGTTGCCAATCCTATCAACGTGCTTGCAAAGATGATTGCTTCGTGCATCGATGATAACGGCCATATCACCATTCCTGGCTTCTACGACGACGTTCTTGAGGTATCGGCCGAAGATCGCGCCATGCTAGCTAAGGCTCCTTTCGATTTGGAGACCTACAAGAAGGCGTTGGATATCGAGGAGGTAGAGGGCGAGGCTGGTTTTTCGACCAACGAGCGCACCGGTATCCGTCCATCGCTTGATGTTAACGGAATATGGGGCGGTTATACCGGCGAGGGATCTAAAACGGTTACTCCAAGCAAGGCTTTTGCCAAGATATCGATGCGCTTGGTGCCCGATCAGGATTACCACAAGATTTCGGATCTATTTAAGGCGCACTTCGAGGCCATTGCTCCAAAGAGCGTGAAGGTTAAGGTTACCGCGCATCACGGTGGTTACCCTTACGTTGCTCCAAGTAACCATCCGGGCTACATTGCGGCATCGAAGGCATACGTTGATTCGTACGGCGAGCTACCTATTCCTGTACGTAGCGGCGGTAGTATTCCAATCATCACCACCTTCGAAAAGGTGCTGGGCCTTAAGTCTATTTTAATGGGCTTTGGCTTGGAGTCGGATGCCATCCACTCGCCAAACGAAAACTTCTCTGTTAGCCGCCTATTTAAGGGTATTGAAACGGTTAGCTACTTTTACTCGCACTTTAACGAGGAGATGAAGAAGTAGAATAAAATACTTGTAATATTCGCAGATAAGGCCGTTCTCCCTACGAGGACGGCCTTGTTTGTTTTCGGTTGGATATCCTACTATGGCGATACTTGCATTGTAGAGCGCGTTACTACCGCTATAAAGGTTGCTTGATGTTGCACAAAGGTGACTTGCGGCTTTACGGACGCCAATAATTGGTAAACAAGAGGCATTAATCGCTTTATTGAGGCCATTAATTGTTGTATTGAAGCCAATAATTTGGAAACTGATGGCATTAATTGCGTTATTGACGCCAATAATTGTTGTATTGACGGCATTAATTGCTTTATTGAAGCCATTAATTGGAAATCAGATGGCATTAATTGCTTTACGGACGGCAATAATTGGAAATCAAACGGCATTAATTACGTTACGGATGGCATTAATTGGAAATCAAATGGCATTAATTACCGTTACGGACGCAATTAATTGCCTATCAAGTGGCATTAATTGCTGTATAGACGCCGTTAATTGGTAGTCGAGCCGCATTAATTACTATCAAGAAGGTACTTGTATTAGGGTAAGCATCTTCCGATTGATGGCGAAGGACGCTTGTTGAGGGCGGAGATGTATTACTGGCTGTTGGATGATCGTAGTGAGTCGATCAAATGGCGTATGGCGGCGATTGGATGGCTAAAAAGCATTCGTGGTCCGGCATAGCGCATCACGTTTCTTATTTCTTGGCGCATGGACGGCTTGTAGCAGTGAATGGGGCATTTTGCGCACACGGGCTTTGCCTCCCCAAACTTGCAGCGTGCTACCCTTTCGAGCGCGTACTGCCTTAACGCGCTACAGCTTTGGCAAAGTTCCCCGTTGGGCTCGTGCTTTGCCTTGCAGTACATGGCTATCATCTTTACGATTGTTCTTTTTTCGCGTTCTATCCTCATTTGTAAGGGTAAAATAAAAGGTGCGATACATTCGCACCTTAATTATAGTGATTTGCTGGATACTTTTTAAAACTTATAGTCCCCTATTTTTTAGGAGTACGTCCATTTCGTCTCTAACCTCCTTGGCTGCGAGTGCGGCGGCCTCGGCAAATCGGGTGGAGCTGTCGGCATAGATGATGGCTCGCGAGCTATTTACGAGAAGTCCGCAGGTATCGTTCATTCCATACTTGGCAACCTCGCTAAGGCTTCCACCTTGTGCGCCGACACCGGGCACTAGCAGGAAGTGGTTGGGAACAATTTTGCGGACGTCGGTAAGCATTTCGGCCTTGGTGGCGCCAACCACGTACATGATGTTGTTTACGGAGCCTGTTTGGGCTGTTTTTAGCAGCACCTCCTCGTATAGCTTGCGTCCGGTGGCGGCATTTACCATCATTTGGTAGTCGAATGCCGAGGGGTTGGAGGTTAGCGCAAGGATGATGCTCCATTTGTCGTTATACTTGAGGAATGGCGTCATGGTATCGTCGCCCATATAGGGAGAAAGCGTTACTGCATCGAATCCAAAACCTTCAAAGAATGCCTTAGCGTACATTTCGGAGGTATTGCCGATATCACCACGCTTGGCATCGGCGATAATAAACATCTCGGGGTAGCTTTCGCGGATGTAGCTAACGATTTTTTCTAAGCTTCTCCATCCTGAAATACCCATCGACTCGTAAAATGCCAAGTTGGGCTTGTAGCTTACCGCGTATTGGGCGGTAGCATCAACAATGGCCTTGTTAAATTCGAAGATGGGGAACTCCGTGTTGAGGAGGTGTTGAGGAATTTTGGATATGTCGCTGTCTAGGCCAACGCAAAGAAAGCTTCGCTTTTTTTGAATCTGCTCAAAGAGCTGCTGTGCATTCATATTTGGATGATGTTGGGTTTTTACAATAAAAGAGCGGACATAAAAATATCCGCTCCAATTATTATACTAGCTGAGTTCGCTTTCTTTAAGTCTTTCAGAATTTTCGGTAAACTGTAGCTTATCGATAAGATCCTGAATTTCGCCATCCATAAACGCCGGTAGGTTGTACACGGTGTAGTTGATGCGGTGATCGGTGATACGACCTTGAGGGTAGTTGTAGGTGCGAATCTTTGCAGAGCGGTCGCCCGTAGATACAAGGGTTTTACGTTGCTTTGCAATTTCGTCCATGTGCTTTTGGTACTCCATATTGTAGATACGGGTACGGAGCTCGTTAAGGGCCTTCTCAAAGTTCTTGATTTGCGACTTTTCGTCCTGACATTGAACAACGATGCCAGTAGGTGCGTGGGTAAGGCGTACCGCCGAGTAGGTGGTATTTACCGATTGCCCTCCAGGACCTGAAGAGCAGTAGGTGTCCTTACGAATATCGTTCATGTTGATTTGAACATCAACCTCGTCGGCTTCGGGAAGAACGGCAACGGTGGCCGCAGAGGTGTGGACACGTCCCTGTGTTTCGGTTTGTGGTACGCGTTGTACGCGGTGAACGCCCGATTCGTACTTTAGGGTTCCGTATACCTTATCGCCAGAAACCTTTAGCACGATTTCCTTGTAGCCACCAGCAGTTCCTTCGGAGTAGCTGGTAACTTCGGTGCGCCAACCCTTTTTTTCGAAGTACTTGCTGTACATGCGGTAGAGGTCTCCTGCAAAGATTGCGGCCTCATCACCACCAGTACCGCCACGAATTTCGAGGATGGCGTCCTTTGCATCTTGAGGGTCGGATGGAATAAGCATGAACTTGATGCTATCTTCGAGTTCGGTTTGCTCAGCCTCTAGCCCGTCGATTTCCATCTTTGCCATTTCGCGCATCTCATCATCCTTTTCGGTGGCAAGCACCTCTCTGTTGAATGAAAGATTGCTGATTACATTTTTATATCGTTCGTATGCGGCAACAACTGGTTCAAGATCGCGGTATTCCTTGTTGAGGGCAATAAATTTCTTCATGTCGGAAATTACATCCGGGTCGGTAATTTGTTGTCCAATCTCTTCGAACTTAATCTTGATAAACTCCAGTCGGCTCAGGAAAGAATTCTCTGACATAGTATTATCTTCTTCGTATAATTGGGTGCAAATTTACAACTTTCCCCCAAATTGCCGAATATATGGCAGAAATCTCTACTAATTAGAACTTAATGTTTCAGAAAAGGCAATGTAGGGGCGGAGGGTTGATGGAAATAAAAATCCCCAACCGGTTTATGGTTGGGGATTTTGCTATGTGGTGCTATTTTTTCCAGCCTTTAAGCTTTAAAATTTTGTGGAAGATCTCGTAGTTTTCGTAGATTCCTTGGAAGGTTTCGGCTCCAGGACCGTAGGCAAATACGGGAATTAGGGTTCCGCTGTGCGCGCCAGTAGAGTACTTAACGGTGTAGTCGCCGTATTCCTCGCTTAGGCTGTTCGTTTCGACAGGAGGAAGGGTAACTCCGCCTGTTTCGTGGTCGGCAAAAACGAGCACAAGGGTGTTTTTATCCTTTTTTGCAAAATCTAGAGCAACTCCAATGGTTTTGTCGAAATCGGCCATTTCGGCTCTAAGCATTTCAGTGTCGTTACCATGGCAAGCCCAGTCTATTTGCGAGCCTTCAACCATCATTACAAAGCCCTTTTTGTTTTCGTTTAAAAGGTTGATGGTTTTTTCTACTGCACGGGGCAGGTAGTTTCCTCTGTCCTTATTGGCAGCCTTCATGTGGTCGTCGGCAAGAATAACCATCGACTTTTTGTTTTGAGAGGCGAAGTAGGAGCTGGTATCGGTGTATACGGAGTATCCTCTGTCTTTTACTTTTTGGATAAGATCCTTGCCGTCTTTTCTTTTTGCGAAGTACTTCATGCCTCCACCAACAAGCAAGTCGATATTGGCGTTGGCAATATCGTTGGCAATCTCTTCGCCCATGCTACGATTGGGCTGATGTGCCGAGAAGGCCGCAGGAGTGGCGTGCGTTAGAGCGCAGGTTACTACGATACCTGTCGCTGCGTTGTTTTTCTGGGCAACCTCCATGAGGTTTGGCTTGATGGTTTTGTTCACATCAACGCCAACGGCTCCATTGTAGGTTTTCTCTCCAATGCCAAATGCGCTACCGCCAGCTGCCGAGTCGGTGATTTTTCCATCGGCACAGTAGGTTTTGATAGAGCCTATGCTGTTAAAGCGCTCGAAGTTGGATGCTCCCTTGGTGTCTAGAATTCTAAGGGCGACGGTGTTGTATCCCATTCCATCGCCTATCATGATGATAACGTTTTTAGGCGCTTTTTGAGCTTGAGCTGCAATTGCTCCTAATGCGAGGATGGCAACGAGTATTCTTCTCATAAATATTTTAGTTTTTGACAAAACGTCTTTAGGCGTGCTAAGTTCTCCTTTTTTCTTTAAAAAGGGAGTGTTTAACGAAAAATTAATACCATGATAGCTATTGTGTGTCTCGCGTTGTTGAAGTATGTATGGTCATATCTTAACGGGGGAAATTGGCAGTTCGTCCAAAAAAGGATGTAATTAGTCGATTTCCTATTGAGGTATTGCAATTATAGGTTTAGTTTTGAACTATCAAATTTGTTGAACTTAATCGCCGTTATATGAAACATTCATGCTGTTCCCATTCCAATACGATGAAGAAGATTGTACTGGGCCTTACTCTTATTGCTGCAGGTATAATATTTATGCTCGATAAGATGAATCTTATTACGCCAGAAGTTAAAGATTGGCTTTTTACTTGGCCCATGCTTCTGATGGCTATAGGTGTTGTGAATTTATTTAGTAAGGACAGCTTTGTGGCCGGGCTAATTTTGATAATGGTAGGAGGCTTTTTCTTAATCCCCAAAATTATATTCTTCCCTTTCAACTTCTTTAGCATGTTTTGGCCTTTGCTGCTCATTGGTGCTGGTGTTTTGGTGATACTAAAGCATTCTTTTGGAAGAGCGCCAAGGGAACGTTATGACTACTTTAGGCATAGCAGAATGGGTGAAGATGGTGCTACAAATACTACGACTGCAACTCCGAATGTGGATGGATATGTTGAGGATTTCAACCTTTTTGGAGGGTCGAAGCGCAAAATGAATTCGAAGTTTAGAGGTGGTAAGTTTGTGAATATTTTTGGCGGGGCCGAGGTTGATTTGTCTCAGGCAATCATAGATGGCGACACAGCAATGATCGAGACCATTTGCGTGTTTGGCGGTGTCACCCTTTTTGTGCCTTCTGACTGGGAAGTTCATGTTGAGGTTGTTTCTATTCTTGGAGGATTTAGCGATAAGCGTAGCTACGTAAGAACAAGCGTTGGCGAAAACAAAAAAGTTCTTGTAGTTAAAGGTGTTTGCGTGTTTGGTGGTGGCGAAATAAAAAGTGTTTAAACCTTGCTAGATGATTAGCCATCCACTTACAAACAATAAAGTTCTTGCATACGGGTATGTCATTATTTGGGCATTCATATTTACCTTGAATAGCTTTTTAGGGTATTTCTATGGCAATGCTCCTATTGCAGAGCTGCTAGGCGGAAATTTGATTTTCTGCTTAGTTTTTGCAATCCTTTCGCTTCCGTTATGGTATACCGTTAGCAGCTGCCGCGAGCAGCGTTCGTGGAGTGCTTTTATGCTGAACCATTTGGCAACTGCTGCTATATTTATTGTGGTTTGGTTTAGCATAAGCTATAATGTTGATGTCTTTTTCTTCCCTAATGGAAAAACGGCGTCGATCCCTGTCGAAGATCATTTACCTTTTGTTGTTTTGCAGGGCGTTATGGGCTATACAATAGTTGTTATGGCCTACTATCTTCATATGTATGCCAACGATTTACGAAGTAAGCACGAAAAGGAAATGCAGCTACAGCGCTCTTTGAAGGAGGTTGAAATAAGTATGCTTCGTTCTCAAATCAATCCTCATTTCCTTTTTAATAGCCTAAACTCCATAAGTTCGCTAACAATGGTTGATGCCGAGCGGGCACAAGAAATGGTTATAAAGTTGTCAGATTACATGCGCTATACCGTATCGCAAGAGAAATCGGTAATGGCAACACTCGGGAGAGAAATCGATAATATTCACCGTTATCTCGATATCGAGAAAACGAGGTTTGGTTCTAAGCTTCAGTACAAATTTGATATCGATGATGATTCTGTAGAGGCTGCCATTCCAGGGATGATTCTTCAGCCTCTCTACGAGAACGCCATCAAGCATGGAGTGTACGAAAGTACAGAGCCAATTTTGATCGAAACAAGGGCATTTATGGATGACGATGTTTTAATTGTTTCCATAAAAAATAACTATCAGATTGGCGCACCAATGGTTGCAGGCGCCGGAATTGGACTCCGAAATATAGCAGAGCGGCTTAAACTTATTTACCAGAACGAAACGCTACTGCGCATAAAGAACGAAAATCAGCAATTTGAGGTTACGCTTATTATACCACCTGTAAAAAGTAGAGGCAAATGATACGGGCGTTAATAGTAGATGATGAGGAGCCAGCAAGGTTACTGGTTCGTAAGTTTCTTTCCGATTTTACGGATGTTGAAATTGTAGGAGAGTGCGAAGATGGCCTTTCTGCCGCAAAGTGTATTAACGAGCACAGGCCTGAGATGATTTTCTTGGACGTTCAGATGCCGAAGATATCGGGATTTGAGTTGCTCGAAATTATAGAGCATAAACCGCATGTAATTTTTACAACAGCATACGATAGCTACGCGATCAAGGCATTCGACGAAAATGCTGTAGATTACCTTTTGAAGCCGTTCTCTCGCGAGCGATTCGCCGAAGCGGTTCGTAAGGTAATGGCTCGTATTTCCAACCAGATTGATCAGAACTATAGCGAGGTGATTGCCTTGGCTGAGGGGAAAACGGAAATTTTACAGCGTATTGCGGTAAAATCGGGCAGCCGTATAGAGGTTATACCTGTTAGTGGGGTTATATTTTTGGAATCGGAAGGCGATTACGTGGTAATCCACACGAAGGAGGGGCGATTCTTAAAGGAAAAGACGATGAAGTATTTCGAGCAGCATCTGGATCCTAATACATTTATTCGTATCCATCGTTCGTATATCATAAACGTAAATGAAATTAGCCGAATAGAGCTGTTTGAAAAGGAAAGCTACCTTATTAAGCTCAAAAATGGCGCACAGGTTAAGGCAAGCAATGCGGGATATAAGGCCCTGAAGGAGATGCTTAATATATAGAAAGAAATGCGGAGCTTGTCTCCGCTTTTCTTTTATTCCTTAAAATTTAGGGAGAAATGACAGGTAAGCTCCGACTAATATTATGGGATAAACTATAAGAATAATAATAGAGAGAAGTCCAAATGAAATAAACATTCGCTTTAGATGCCTAAAAGCCTTTTCTGCTCGCTCTGTGGATTCTTGAGCAATCGCTTTTTTTGTATGTGCCGAAAATCGAGCTAAATGGTAAACTGGGATAAGGTACAGAACACCAACTATTAGGTAAAAGCCTAAGATTAGCTCTCCTGGAACAGAATAGTATGGTGACATTAGGCTAAACGAGCTGCCTACAAAGGCTCCAATAGCCAGTATTACCACGATAACTAAAAATCCAACAGCTGATAGAAAAAGAGTCCACCTACGAGTTACCTCTAGGTGCTGTAGAGTTTGACGATTAAGCCATACTCCCTGTTTTTTCTGGGTGTCTTCCATATTTATACCTGTTACTAGTAGGGTAATGCTGGCTGCTAATTTATAAGATTTTTAGATGTATGGTTCGTTTTTAAACGCAAAAAGGCTACCCGTTTAGGTAGCCTTTTGATATATTCTTGTATAATTCTAATGTTCGGCCAAGAAAATGTAGCGGACAACGACTAGCACAAAAAGGATGTACATCATCCAGTGTACCTGTTTCCATTTACCGGTGCAAACTTTTAATGCAGTGTAGAAAACGATACCTGCTGCAATACCGTTGGCGATATTGTAGGTGAAAGGCATCATAATAAAGGTAATGAAGGCAGGAAATCCTTCGGTAAAGTCGTTAAAGTCGATTTCTTTAATGCTCGATACCATAAGCAAACCAACAATGATAAGTGCTGGTGCGGTTGCGGCGCTAGGAATAAGTAGCGCAAGAGGGGCTAGCACTAGGGCTAAAAGAAAAAGAACCCCAGTTGTTACGGCGGTAAGCCCCGTTCTTCCTCCTTCGCCAATACCTGCAGCGCTTTCTACGTAAGCAGTAATGGTTGATGTTCCTAAGAATGCACCAAACGATACCCCAAAAGCATCAACGAGCATTGCCTTGCCAATTTTGGGCGAGTTACCCTTCTCGTCTATCAGGTTGGCCTTGCGGGCTGTACCTACAAGCGTTCCGAAGGTGTCGAATAGCTCCACAAAGGTGAAGGTAAATACGACGGTCCAAATACCCATGTTGAGGGCAGCCTTAATATCGAGCGCACCTACTGCTAGGTTCGAGAAGTCGGGTAGCGCAAATGGGGTAAAGTTTTCAGGAATTTGAGTTACGCCCATTGGAATTCCGATGAGGGTAGTGGCTATAATTCCGATAAGCAGCGATCCCTTTACGCGAAGCGCCATAAGCAGCACCGAGATAAACAGCCCGATGATGGCTAGCGACATGGCTGGATTGCTGAAGTTGCCCAACCCGATGTTCCACTCGAAGAACTTAAGCGTGGCGGGCATGTTCGGAGCAGCCGTAATTTGTTGTATGGTTGGAGGGATAAGCGACGCTTTTACCACCATAATTTCGGAAAGCTTAATTCCGATTACAGTAATAAATAGACCAATACCCACGGTAATGGCCACCTTTAGCGAGTTGGGAACGGCCACCACCAGCAGCTGGCGAACTTTGGTAACCGTAAGGATGATGAAAATAATCCCCGAAATGAATACGGCACCAAGGGCAGCTTGCCAAGGCATTCCTACGCCCTGTACGGCGATAGCTGCAAAAAAGGCGTTAAGTCCCATACCAGGAGCAAGGGCAATAGGGAAGTTGGCTACAAGTCCCATTGCGATGGATACGACTCCTGCCGCTACAGCGGTTGCAAAGAAAATGGCGTTGGGGTGCATCCCAGTTCCCGAAAGGATGTTCGGATTAAGAAAAAGGATGTAAGCCATGGTAACAAACGTGGTGATCCCCGCAACGATTTCGGTTTTCACGTTTGTGTTTTGCGCCTTAAGCTTAAATAATTTCTCCAACATAAGTGTTAGGGTTTATAAGTGATAACGGTATTGATAAATCTTGGTTCCAAGAAACTTCTCTATCAGGTCCAGCTGGCGCCTTTCCTTTTTGCTGACAAAGGTCATGGCCACGCCGTCGGCTTGGGCGCGGGCGGTACGGCCTACACGGTGCACGTAGTCTTCCGGATCGTGGGGCACATCGAAGTTTACCACTAGGTCGATATTCTCCACGTCAATACCGCGGGCGATGATGTCGGTGGCCACCAGCAGCTGCAGCTCGCGCGAGCGGAAGCGAAGCATTACCGCCTCGCGCTCCTTCTGCTCGAGGTCGGAGTGGATGGCACCAACGTTCATGTGTGCCGCCTTAAGCGTCTTTTCGATCTGCTTTACTTTTGACTTGGTGGAGGAGAAGATGACTACGCTTTTGATGTCGGTTTTACCTTGTAGCAGCTTGAGGAGGATGCTGTACTTTTCGGGGTCTTCGGCCATGCATACGGCCTGTAGAATATTTTCGGCGGGTTTGGAGGTCGACAGGTTGATCTCGACGGGGTTGTTTAAGATCTTCTTGGCCAGCTTGCGAATCTTGTCGGGCATGGTGGCCGAAAACATGACGGTTTGCCTTTTGGCCGGCAGCTTGGCGGCGATGGCGGTGATGTCTTCCTGAAATCCCATGTCGAGCATTCGGTCGGCCTCGTCGAGGATGAAGTGCTCAATCCCATCCAGCTTAAAGTAGTCGAAGTTGAGGTGGGTGATCAGCCGGCCCGGGGTGGCGATGATGATGTCGGCGCCGTTAATCAGGGCGGCCTTCTGGGTCTCCCACAGCATCGAGTCGTTTCCGCCGTACACGGCCACCGAGGTGGCGGGGGTGAAGTAGCTGAAGCCCATTATCTGCTGGTCTATCTGTATGGCCAGCTCGCGGGTGGGGACTAAGATGAGCGTGGTGGCCTTGTTGTGGCTCTGCCTGTTGGCGAGCTTATGTATGACGGGGAGTACGAAGGCGGCCGTTTTTCCTGTTCCTGTTTGCGCGCAGGCTATAAGGTCTTTGTCGTCGAGTATTACCGGTATAGCTAGCTCTTGAACGGGGGTAGGCTTCGTAATGTTCATGGCATCTAGCCCCTCTAAAACGCCGCTACTTAAATTTAGTTCGTTAAACTCCAAGTTCTGTAGTATTTAGTTATCCGCAAAAATAGGAATAAATGTAGTACGTACGACATCACACGTGAGCTATTGTTTTACCATGTTGCTCATATCCCCCCTTAAAATGCGGAGGTTGGCGTTTGCGGGCGCCATTTTTTTGTGGCAGGGGCGGCTGGGACAGGGGGCAACGGCCGATTTGCGGCGCACGGGGTGCTGGCTGGGATAAAAAAAGGGGGAGGATACGCCCTTGCGCGCCATCCTCCCAAAAGATCAGCCCACCGCTTTCGTCCGGAAGGAGTGGGCTGTGGCTGTTGGAATATAAAGGAATATTGAGTTCTACTGCTTGTCGGCGGGGTTACCGTCCTGGTACTTTTGCCTGATGGTTAGGAACCGGCTGAAGATTTGCTGCTGCAGCGAGCGCCACTCGGGCTTGCCGCTAAACTCGGCGTTGTATAGCACGAAGTCGTAGTAGCGGTTGATCGATTTTTCCATCTTACGGCGCAGCGTGGAGGCCGATAGGCTGTTGCGGAAGTCGGCAACGTCGGCCTCGCGCTGGTTCCACTCCTGCGTAAACTCGGCCTCGGCGGCCTTGAGCTCCGCCACGTACGGCTCCAGGCCGAGGTCCTTCGCCAGGGCGGCGTTGTCCGGCTCGTCGAGCAGGGCGGTTAGCATTCTAATTTCGGTTGACTCCTGGGTGTTGGGTAGCGGCTGGATGCCCGTAAACTTGTCCAAGCGCAGGCTCAGCGTTTCGGCCTTGCGGGCGATATCGGGGTTGGGCGAGTAGGTTAGCCCGTCTACCACCCGGAATATTCCCGACGCGGCCCTGTCCCTACGCTTGTCGGCCAGCACCACCTTGGGCGAGCTTTCGCTGCTCTTATCGCGCGTTAGGCTACCCTGATATTCGGTGTGGTTGGCCGCAAAGGTGGTGTAGGTTTCGTGGCTTTTTGCCTCGGGGATAGTACACTTTCCTGCTTCCTCTACAATAACGCGGCATACGCTGCTAATGTCGGCTACCGCAAAATGTGTCATGTTGAGCTTTCCCATGGCGAGTCGTTTTTAGTTCGTTCTATTCTTTTTGCTATTTCATTAGAGAGGCCTAACCCCGACGCTGCCGTCGGATACCCCGTTCGTGCTGCTGCTCGCTTCCGACCGCAGTCGGAGGCTCTTCGTGATGCCTTTTTCTACCTCCGACCGCAGTCGGAAGCGCTTTGGGGTGCCTTGAGCTACCTCCGACTACGGTCGGACGTGCTTTTCGATCCAAAGGGTACTTCCGGTCGTAGTCGGAAGCACAATGGGGCATCGGTTGGTACCTCCGACTGCTGTCGGAAGCACTTTATGGGTGCCGTTGGTACGTCCGACTGTAATCGGACGGCCTACATCGGCCTCCTTGCTCAAATGTTTTTAGGGAGGAGTACTGCTCTACCATCACAGCACCACGGTTGTTGTTGGGAACGCCTTCACTTTACATATTCTCACGGATGTTGGGCAACATCGCTTTCCTGGTTCCTCTACTGGTGCTATCCTTACTGCACGTTGCGATACTCTTCGCATGGCGTATACTTCGCCGGTCCTTTTACTTCGCGGTAATCTTCTTGGTGTTAGCGGACTTTAACGGTGTGAATATAGCTAATTAAAATTAACAAACAAATTTTTACGGATAAATATTTGGCGCAAGGCGGCCGGAGGCCTCGTGTTGAGGATGTATTGGGGGTGGGGGATGGCGGATGCTGGCCGCAAAAAGGGGCGGTTGGATGATGAAAATTCGGCAAATAGCCTAAATTTGCGCCCTATGAAATGGAAATCTATCATCAGAATGCTTGGAGCCAAACCCTATACCCACCTATTTTTCGATCTCGACCGCACGCTTTGGGATTTTGAATCGAACGCCGAGCGCACGCTTTCGGACCTGTTTTTCGAGTTTCACCTCGACCAGCACTTCCCCTCGTTCGAGGTCTTTCATGCCACCTACCGGCAGCACAACGAGCGCCTGTGGGCCGAGTACCGCAACGGGCGCATCGAAAAGGCGATGCTGCGCAGCCTCCGCTTTAGGCTAACGCTAAAGTCGGTAAAGGTGAAGGACGATGCGCTGGCCTCGACGCTCGATGCGCGCTACATTGCCGATAGCCCCACCAAAACGGCGCTGATGCCCAACGCCATCGAGGTGATGGACTACCTGCAGCAGCGCGGCTACCGCATGAGCATCATCACCAACGGCTTTAACGAGGTGCAGTGGGTAAAGCTTAAGGCCTGCGGGCTCGAAAAGTACTTCGATACGATGCTAACCTCCGAGAATGTTGGCTTCCAGAAGCCCGATGTCCGCGTGTTTGAGCACGCGCTGCAGGTGGCCCGCTGCAAGCCCTCGCAGGTGCTCATGGTGGGCGACGATTTTGGGGTCGACATCGTTGGGGCGCGCAACGCGGGCATCGACCAGGTGTTCTACAACCCCATCAACGCGGGTAAGAAGTTCGATCCGACGCACGAAATACGGGATTTGGCCGAGCTAAAATCCATCCTATAAGATACAGCAAGTCCCGGTAGCGTTTGCCATCGGGACTTTTTTATTCGCTAGCCGTGTAGGCAAATCAGCTTCAAAATATCCTTATCCACAATTTCTATCTCCTTACCGTTAATTTTGATGATGTGCTCGCGCCGGAACTCCGAAAGAATGCGGATGACGTTTTCGGTGGACATGCCAATGAGCTCGGCAATCTCCTTGCGCGATATCGGGAGCTCGTATATGGGGCTTTGGTAGATGTCGTCGGCAAAGAGCAGCAGGATGTAGGCAATCCGGCCTCGCAGGTTTTTTATGTTGATGTCGTTGTACTTTCGGATAATTTTGTCGGTGGTGCGGCTGATGCGCGCAAGCATGTCTAGGGCAAACTCTCCGTTGGTGCGCACCAAATTCTTAATCTTTTCCAGGTCGAACTCGCAAACTACCGAATTCTCGATGGCGGTAATCGAGAGGTTGTACTTGGTATCGGAAAACACCGAAAGAATGCTTATCAGGTCGAAGGGCTTGGCAATGGAGATTATCTGATCGTACGATGGATCGGCCGTGTGCCGATGCAGCTTTAGCAGGCCGCTCTTAATGTATAGGAACGAGGATATCGGGTCGCCTTCGCTCACAATCTTTTCCCCCTTTCGGACGGTTCGCTCCGTTTTTGAGGAGCAGTAGTCTGCCAGCTCGTCTACGCTAACGTGCTCAAAGATTAGGTTCCTAACAACGCACTCTTTGCAGCTACAAAAATGGCCGTTTTCTCCCATGTTAACTCTGTAGGTATAAGGTTTGACTCGTCCTGTATGATAAATATCATGCTATGATTTTAATCATACTCTTTTAGGGGGATGTAGAATAACAATAATTCTACATTCGCTGTTGTACAGGTGAGTAACTTCTCGAAAGGTAACGAAAATTTTATCTTGGAAGAAGCGGTTTCTACATCCGGACATTCAAAAAAATTAAGAGGATGAAAAGATTCGTAATTCTTGGTGCTGGCACCGCAGGCACCATGATGGCAAATAAGATGGATAAGTACTTGGATAAATCGGAATGGGAGATTGTAGTCCTAGATAGGAACAATACCCACTACTACCAGCCCGGTTTCCTGTTTATTCCTTTTGGCATGTATAAGGCCAAGGATGTGGTTAAAAAGAAGAGTGCCTACCTGCCTAAGCGCGTCAATTTTATAGTTGCCGATATTGGCAAGATAGACGCTGACCGAAATACCATTATCTATGGAGATGGCAAGGAGCTGGTTTACGACATTCTTATTGTGGCAACGGGTACAGTCCCTTCTCCGTCCGAAACGCCAGGGTACTTAGGCGATCGTTGGTACAAGAATATCTTCGATTTTTACACCTTCGAGGGGGCTGTGGCGCTTTCGGAGCACTTCGAAAGTTTTAAAGGAGGTAAGTTGGTGGTAACTATCACGGAGCTTCCTTACAAATGTCCCATTGCACCGCTCGAGTTTGTTTTTCTTGCGGATGCCTTTTTTACCAAAAAGGGAATAAGGGATAAGGTCGAACTTTTCTTTACAACCCCTATGTCTGGAGCCTTTACAAAGCCAATAGCGACTAAAATGCTAGGTGCTTTGCTGGAAGAGAAGCGAATTAATGTGGTGACAGACTTCTACGTGGAAGGTGTTGACGAGGCAAAAAACGTTATTCGTTCGTACGATGGACGTGAGGTGGAGTTTGATACGTTGGTGGTCGTTCCGGTAAACCTTGGGGACGAGCTAATCGCCTCTTCGGGCTTGGGCGATGATATGAACTATGTGGTAGTCGATAAGGAAACGCTGCAATCGACCATAAAGCCCAACGTATTTGCAATTGGCGATGCGGCCAACCTTCCAACTTCTAAGGCAGGTTCGGTAGCCCACTTTGCATCGGAGGTGCTTTTCGAAAATCTTAAGGCATACATTGCAGGGCAACCGTTGGCTCATAAATTCGATGGGCATGCCAACTGCTTTATTGAAACAGGTTTTGGTAAGGCAACGCTGATCGATTTTGACTATACCCACGAGCCTTATCCTGGCGAATATCCCGTGGCAGGCATTGGTCCTATGACGCTTCTGGGAGTAACCCGCATAAATCACTGGGGGAAACTGGCATTTAAGCCTATTTACTGGGAGTTTCTTTTGAAGGATCGAAAAATGCCCGTATCCAACCGCTTTAGCATGACCGGTAAGCGAGTTTAACTAGAAAAACAATAATAAAAACAAACGAAGATGGCACAAAAAGAGTATGCAGGAGTAATGGTAGAGGTAAACAATGAAGGGTACTTCGAAAATAGCAACCAGTGGAACAAGGAGGTTGCCGCAGCCATTGCAAAAGAAAATAATTTGGAGCTAACTGATAAGCATTATCAGGTTATGGACTTTCTTCGCGAGCGGGTGGCAAAGGGCGAGGCGCTTACCATTCGTAGTATCGGAAAGTCGGGCATTGTTGATATAAAAGGATTTTACGAGCTGTTTCCGGGTGCCCCCCTTAAGTTGGCCACCAAGTTGGCTGGGCTAAAAAAACCACTAAGCTGTGTATAGTTGCTTATAAAAATTACGTCAATGACAACAACCGAAGAATATCCATTAAAAAAGGTATGCATCATCTGTGCTAAAGGTTCGCTAGAGGATGTGTACGCAGCACTTGTTATGGCAAATGGAGCCGTAATGGAAGGAATCGAAACCAAGGTGTTTTTTACTTTTTTTGGTCTTGATGGCATTACAAAAAAGCAAATGAGTAATCTTCATACGGCATCGGTGGGTAATCCGGCGATGCGTATGCCTGGAGGACTACCTTTTCCAACCCTTTTAGGGGCGATTCCAGGTGTCGAGGCAGGTGTCTCGAAGATGATGAGGCAGGAAATGGAGAAGTTGGATATTCCAACAGTTCCTGAATTTATCGAAATGATTACTGCAGGAGGAGGTGAAATATTTGCCTGTAAATTGGCGGTCGATATGTTTAAGCTTCGTCGCGAGGATTTGTGTGATGATGTTAAGGATATAATCACCGTAGGGCAGTTCTACGAACTTTGTGGAGGACAGGGAACTCAGATTATTTTTACGTAGAGCTTTGCAAACTGTAATAGAAAATGGGCGCATGTTAGAAGTGCGCCCATTTTTATGCTGCTATTTTTTCTTCTTTTGCTTGTACAGCCACTCCATAAAATCGGGCTGGTTAAATGCTGGTGTCCAGCTGTTGTGCTCTATTCCTGGAAACTCTACATACTCAACTTTTGCTCCAAACTTTTTTAGTGCGGTGTAGGCATCGCGCGACCCTTTGCAGGCTACAACCTGATCGGCATCGCCGTGGTATATTCGAAAGGCAACCGATTTTGCGGCATTGCTAAGTCTGGGAGGATAAACGCCTCCGCAAATAGGAATGGCTGCAGCAAATAGCTCCGGATTGCGGGCAACAAGGTCAAAGGTGCCCATGCCTCCCATCGATAGGCCAACAATGTAAACACGTTTTGTATCTACCTTTTCGTTGGCAATGTAGCTTTGGATAAGCTCTTTTACGGCTTGTAAAGGTTGCGAAATGCTGTCGTTGGTGCTCTTGTTCCAGTCCATCTCGCCACGATCGTTGCGGCTAGGGAAGGTTTTAATCCAATTTCCGTTGGTTGGACACTGGGGGAAAAGTACAATGGAGGGGTATTTTTCGAGGTTTACGGGGTTGGTAAACATTGCCGATCCATGTTTTAGCTGCAGGTTGTTGTCCATGGCTCTTTCTCCCGATCCATGTAGGAATATCACCAAGGGGTACTTTTTTCCTTGATCATATCCTTCGGGAAGTAATACTTGATACTTTAATGTGTCGCCTTTTGCTGCAACAAACTCTTTTTTGTTGAACGATTGTGCGCTTGCACCTGCAATTAAAGCTGCCGACAACATGAGTGTTCCTAATACTCTCTTCATGGTGTTCTGTTTCTGATTTGTCCGAAAGATACGCATAGCAGAAGGCTTTGCAAAGCGCTTAATCGGGTGTAAATGCAAAAAGGGAGGCAAACCCTCCCTCTTTTTGTGCAATTAAGATGCATTTACAGCTTGAATGACACGCCAAACTTGCCTCCCGAAAAAGCATTTCCTCCACCTATTTCAAGATTGATGGCGAAGTTTGGTGTTATGTAGTAACGTCCTCCGATTTGAAGGCCTAGGCCAACAGAAGACATGTCATTGTCGTGGTACGAATCGTAATAGTTGTACAGGTACGCTCCTACGTTTAGCCCCGCGTATACATCGAAGGTGCTAGGAATGTTTAGTACACGATTGAAGTGGTAGTTGAAGTTTCCTGAAAATCCCCAAACGTTGTAGTAGTCCTTTTTGTCTCGGTAGGACGTTTCTAGGCCAAGTGAGAAGTCGTTCCCAATTCCATGATCGAGCCCTACGTATACAGGAATCGATTTTTCGGCCAAGCCAACACCTGCGTTAATCTGAGTTCTTCCCTTTGGTAGAGGGTTTTGTGCTGACGCCAAACCTGCAGCTAGCAGAATGGCGAACAAAGTTGCTGTGATCTTTTTCATATATATCTTACGTTTCTATAGGCAAGGGTAGGTCAAAGCAAAGGCCAAAAAGGTGGCTGTGGCGGCATATTTTTTTAGATGCGGTACAATCAGCTGTAAATAAAACGCCTTAAAAGATCTTTACTCTGGATGCTTCTTTATTTAGATTGTGGAACTATTCCAAAAAGTCGTCAGGTTGTGGAGGTGTTTCTACAAAAAGGGTAATAAAAAAGCGGGTGCTAAGCCCGCTTTGACTATTTTATGCTAGAATGGAACATCAGAAGGGAAACCTCCTTTGAAGCCGAGGTCAAATTCTCCACCTCCAGCAGCGGGGAAGTCGCTGTTCATTTTCGAACCAAAGGTTACTGCAGCACCTCCACCTGCATCAGCGCCACCCATACCCGGCGAAGCTTGCGGTATAAGGTTGGCGTAGTTGCTGATGTCTCCGTCTTCGAGGTCGAGGAACTTTGCACCCTCCTTTTGGAAGCGGAGTCGAACGTCGTCAACCGAACCGTTACGGTGCTTAGCAACGATGATTTCGGCAATACCAATCAGGGAGTTTCCCTCCTCATCTTCGGTATGACCATAGTATTCTGGGCGGTGGATGAATGAAACGATATCGGCATCCTGCTCAATCGCACCCGATTCACGAAGGTCCGAAAGTTGGGGGCGTTTGTTTCCTCCACGTGTTTCTACCGAACGGTTAAGCTGCGATAGGGCTATTATAGGGATATTTAACTCCTTGGCAATTGCCTTTAGTGAGCGCGAGATTACCGAAACCTCCTGCTCACGGTTACCTCTTGTTTCGGGAGGTCCCACCATTAGCTGAAGGTAGTCAATTATAATAATGGCAATATCGTGTTGGGTTTTTAGGCGGCGTACCTTGCTTCGAAATTCGAAAATTGACAGCGCAGGCGTATCGTCGATAAAAAGAGGTGCCTCGTTGAGGTCTTTAATGCGCATCTCGAGCTGGGTCCATTCGTGGGGCTCAAGCCTACCATTTTTTACTTTGTCCGATGCAATTCCAGTTTCTCCAATGATAAGACGCATGACTAGCTGAACGGCACCCATTTCTAGAGAGAAAAATGCTACCGGTTTCTTGTGGTCAACCGCCATATTACGAGCCATTGATAAGGTAAATGCGGTTTTACCCATAGAAGGACGTGCCGCCACAATGATAAGGTCGGATGGTTGCCAACCAGATGTGAGCCTATCCAAAGCAACAAAACCTGTAGGAACCCCGCTTAAACCGTCGGTACGCTTTGAGGCCTCTTCAATCTGGGCAATTGCATCTTTTACGATGGCATCCATCTTTAAGGCTTCCTTTTTTACGTTGCCCTCAGCGAGGTTGAAGATGTCCATCTGAGCGGTATCTAACAACTCCTCCACGTCTATGGTCTCGTCGAAAGAGCGGCGTTGAATGTCGCTAGATATGCGGATTAGCTCGCGCTGGATAAACTTTTGAGCTATGATTTTAGCGTGGAAGCTGACGTGGGCCGCCGATCCAACCTTTAAGGTTAGCTGAGTTAGGTAGTATGGACCACCCACCTCGTCGAGCTCGTTATTTCTCTTTAGCTCCTGCGAAACGGTATATATATCAATAGGCTCCATTCGCGTAGAAAGGCGAATGATAGCGGCATAAATCTTCTGGTGTGCCTCTTTGTAGAAAGCCTCTGTTTTAATGATGTCCAGAACGTTGATAACAGCGTCCTTCTCCAGCATCATTGCCCCAAGTACTGCTTCTTCTAAATCAAGAGCTTGGGGTGGTATTTTTCCCATTTCCAAGCCAACAGTAGCAACGTTAGTTGTAGGAGGTGTTTTTTTACTATAGTTTCCTTTTGCCATCGAATTACGGATAGATTGCAAAGGTAGCTACAAAATCGGATGGCTTTTGCGGGGCCCAGCCTTCTTTATGATTAATTACTCACAATTTACTAACAGGGATTTAGGCTTTAGGCTGTAGTGAAGTGTGCTATTAATTGATGGCTAGTGTTAAATGCTGGCTGAAATTCAACTTTTTTTACGAAGCGTACGTTTATTTTCCATTAACGGTGATGAAGATCTTATTTAGGTGGATTGTAGTTTCTCTAATTTTAATCTGATCGTTACTGTTATGCATTATTAAATAAATGTTTAACTAAAAAAAGTTATAAATGGAAACAAACGTAATGGTTGGTACATTTACGGCTTATACCAACAAAATGACAACAGAACAGCTGAATGTTTTTTCTCAAGCAACTAAAGGCTTGGAGGGTGTTGATTATACACCTTTGGCTGTTTCTACACAGCTTGTAAGTGGAACAAACTATCGATTTTTCTGTAATTCAAAGGGGGTATATCCTAATTCATTAAATGAAGGAGCTATTGTGACAATATACCAGCCTCTTCAGGGACAACCTCATGTTACCTCAATTCACAGGTGTCAGTAGATCCAAATTTTAGAAAATAGAAAGAGCGGCACATTTGTACCGCTCTTTCATTATTTAGAACTATCTATTTGAGTCCTCTATTTTTTAGTAAAGGTTCGATGCTGGGCTCAGCACCACGGAAGCGCTTATACATTGTCATTGCGTCGTCTGCGGCACCCATCGAAAGCACATTCTCACGGAATGACTTAGCGGTGGCTGGATCGAAAATTCCTTTTTCTTTGAATAGTTCGAATCCATCAGCATCAAGTACTTCAGCCCAAATGTAGCTGTAGTAGCCAGCAGAGTAGCCACCACCCCAGATATGAGAGAAGTAGGTTGTTCTGTAGCGAGGTGCAATTTGAGGAATCAACCCAAGTTTTCCAAGTGTTTCTTTTTCGAACTTGTTGATGTCAAGGTTTGCAACATTTGCAAGGTTGTAGTAGGCTTGGTCAAGAAGCGAAGCTGATAGATATTCTGTTGTAGCAAACCCTTGGTTGAATTTACTACTCTTATCCATTTTAGCAACTAGGTCGGCAGGAATAACCTCTCCAGTTTTATAATGCTTTGCATATACTTTTAGAACTTCAGGTTCGAAGGCCCAGTGTTCATTTATTTGAGAGGGAAGCTCAACGAAATCAGTTGGGATTGCACCTCCTGTTTTGTTGTAATGTGTATTTGCTAGCAGCGCGTTAAGAGCATGTCCGAATTCGTGGAAAAGGGTGCTCGTTTCATCCATAGATAAAAGTGCGGGCTTATCTCCGGTTGGCTTGCTGAAGTTGCAGGCAATAGAAACAACTGGCGTAACAAACTTGCCATTGATGTTTGTTTGTGGACGGAACGAAGTACACCAAGCTCCGCCTTTCTTGTTGTCGCGAGGGAAGAACTCCATGTATAGAATCCCTACGTGCTTTCCTTTTTCGGAAACTTCGTAGGTTGTTACATCTTTGTGGTAAACAGGAAGATTGTCTACTTTCTTAAATTCTAGCCCGTATAACTTATTAGCGCAGTAGAAGATTCCGTTTACAGCATTTTCTAAACTGAAGTAAGGACGGATTTGCTCCTCGTCAAGATCATATTTTGCCTTGCGTACTTTTTCTGCATAGTAATGCCAATCCCAAGATTGGAAATCTTTTATACCATCTTTAGCTGCAAGAACTTGCATGTCTGTCAGCTCCTTTTTAGCCATGTTTAGGGCTGGAGTCCAAAGGCTTTTTAGTAGCTTATCTACATTTGCCGGATTTTTTGCCATGTTCATATCCAAAATGTAGTCTGCCGTAGTTTTGTATCCAAGTAAGTTCGAGCGCTCTAAGCTATACTTAAGAATGTCTTTAATGACAGCCTTATTATCGTTGGCGTTATTGTTGTTGCCTCTGTTTAAGTAGGCGGTGTAGAGTTTTTCTCTTAGGTCACGACGGCTAGAGTATTGAAGGAAAGGAGTGAAGCTAGAGCGGTCGAGAGTAAATACCCATTTGCCGTCCATTTTCATTTCTTTTGCGGTTGTAGCGGCACCATCAATAACACCTTGAGGGAGGCCTGCTAGATCTTCTTTTTTATCGAGAATCAGCTTAAAGGCGCTATTTTCTGCAAGCCAGTTTTCAGAGAATTTTACGCTTAATTTAGACAGCTCTTCGTTGATTTTGCGTAGTTGAGCCTGTTTTTGGTCGTCTAATCCTCCGCCAGCTCTGTCAAAATCCTTGTAAAATAGCTCTACAAGACGCTTTTGCTCGACGTCTAATTTTAGCGAATCGCGCTTGTCGTATACGGCTTTAACACGCTTGTAAAGATCTTTGTTAAAGGTGATGTCATCAGTGTGCTTGGAAAGCATTGGGGCAACCTTTGCCGCCACATTTTGCATTGCAGTATCTGATATAACCTCTTTAAGGTTAAAGAATACCATTGCGACTCTAGAAAGCATAGCACCGCTTGTGTCAAGAGCAACAATGGTGTTTTCGAAAGTAGGCGCATCTTTGCTTTCTGCAATGGCCTTAATTTCGGAGTCATGCTGTTTGATGGCTTCTTCGAAAGCAGGGAGGTAGTGTTCCGTCTTAATCTTATCGAAAGGAGGAACTTCAAATGGGGTGGTAAAAGCCCCTAGTAAGGGGTTATCTGCTTGCTTTTTAGTACAAGATCCTAAAATAACCATAGCTGATAGTGCTAAAATTGTTAGTTTTTTCACGTGAAATCAGTATTAATGAGTAGCTTGTGTTTGTTTACGTCTGTTGTAAACGGAATAGGTAAACTTATGAAAAAAAATGTTTTTATAGTATATTGTAGCTATAAAACAGTATTTTAATTCCAAGTAATCATATTATTTTTATTGATCGTGAAATATTGAAAGGATAAAGAGCCTTTGGGGTGAAAATTTTAATTAAAATATACAAAATGAATAAGGTAGGTTTAGTGCTTTTCTGCTCTATCTTTATTGTGTCGTGCGCAACACAGAAGGATATGAAAAAGAAAAAATTGGAGGCAAGAGAGGTTGTTCTGGTGGCTGATTCAACAGGGTTTCCTTTTAATTATTCTGAACCAATTTATAAAGTTGGTATAGCATTGAGCGGAGGTGGAGGACGCGGTTTTGCGCACGCAGGTGTTCTTCGTGCTATGGATGAGCTAGGTATTAAGCCTCAGATAATTGCCGGAACAAGTGCAGGCTCTATTGCTGGTGCATTATATGCTTCTGGAGTTGCTCCTAACCAAATGCTAGATGCATTTCGTCGTATTCGCTTTATACAGGTGCCTAGATTCCGAATTTTTGGATCTAAGGATACTGTCGAAGATTCTCCAAATAAGCAAGATCGATATATCTTTCTGAAAATTCACAACTTGGCTAGAATTTTGGAGGCCAATATTCCTGTTAGGACATTCGAAGAGCTGAAAATTCCGTTGGTTGTGAATGCTACGAAGATGGCGAGCGGTCAAAATATTTATTTTACGAAAGGGGAGTTGATACGTCCTGTGGTGGCTTCAAGTGCCGTTCCTATGCTTTTTCGTCCTGTTAATATTGATGGGTATGACTTTGTGGATGGAGGGGTTATGCAAAATCTTCCAGTTTTACCAATTCGCAAGGCCTGTAAGTACGTTATTGCTGTCGATGTGAATCCTATCGAGGATTTTTCGGCGCAGAATAAGATAGTTGGGAGTGAATGGGAGCGCGTGTTTAAGCTGATGATACGGGCAAATACGCTGAGAGATAAGGACGCGGCAGACTTATTCATCCAGCCTCTCGAATTAATTAACTTCAATATTTTTGACACTAAACATGGAGAAGAAATGTATTGGATTGGTTATAATGCTGCGAAGCATGCTCTCGAAAAATTTGTAAAGGAACATCCTGATATTTTGGAGGGGAACTAAGTGATTAATGGGCTATCTTTGCTACATGCAAAGAAAGAGTTGGTTTGAGGGTTTCTTTTTAGGGGTTGTTTCTTCGGCAGCGTTTGGGTTAATACCCTTGTTTACGCTTCCCTTAATGCGGGTGGGGCTAAATTTTGATAGTATTCTTTTCTATCGGTTCTCCATTTCTGCAATGTTACTTGGGGGATTAATGGTTTGTCGAAAGGAAAATTTTAAAATTTGTTTTTCAGAGCTGTTTCCTTTAATTTTTCTGGCAATACTCTACTCTGGAACTGCTCTATTCCTATTCTGGAGTTATCTTTATATATCTAGCGGAGTAGCAACTACGATTCACTACTTATATCCTATCCTTGTAACTATTTTAATGCTGGTTTTTTTTAACGAAAAAGGCTCTTTGCGGACTGCTTCTGCTATTGTATTGGCGTTTTTGGGAGTTGCGTTGCTTAGTTGGGGAGAGGATGGTTTAGCTATGAGTATTAAAGGTCTAGTCATAGTGCTTGTATCTGTAGTTACCTATGCTTTTTATATTGTTGGGGTTAATAAGATGGGGGGTAAAGATATGAGCGGAAATAAGCTTACTTTTTATATACTGCTCATTGGATCTTTTTTGTTTTTATGCAATTCATTAGTTAGAGGTAATTTGCAATTGGTAGAAGGTGGTGTTTCTTATTTTAACATATTTATGCTCTCTTTAGTTCCCACGGTAGTCTCCAACTTATCCTTAGTTTACTCCATAAAAAACATAGGTTCGACAATGACGTCGATATTGGGTGCAATGGAGCCATTAACTGCAGTGCTTGTTGGTGTTGTTGTTTTTGGGGAGGCTTTTACTTTTAATGTGTTTTCGGGGATGTTGCTGATTTTGATGGCGGTGACATTGATTATTGTTGCTAAGGATTTGGAGCAAAGATTAGGTAGAAGAAAATGAGTCTCGTTTATAAAAAGAGGCCTGTTAAAACTAGTTTAACAGGCCTCTTTATCTTATAATTTACAGGCTAATTTAGGCCTCTATTTTTCAGAAGTGGTTGGATACTAGGTTCAGCACCGCGGAATCGCTTGTACATGATCATTGCATCGTCAGAACCTCCTTTTGATAGAACATTGTCGCGGAACGACTTTGCCGTTGCAGGATCAAAAATCCCTTTTTGGGCAAATGCGTCAAATGCATCAGCGTCTAAAACTTCAGCCCACATGTAGCTGTAATAGCCTGCAGAATAGCCACCTCCCCAAATGTGAGAGAAGTAGGTGGTTCTATAGCGTGGAGCTATTTGCGGAATAATACCCATAGAGTTAAGCGATTTTTTTTCAAAACTGTTGATGTCTAATTCACTGAAATCTTTTTGGGTATAGTAGTCAAGATCAAGGCGTGCTGCTGCTGTATATTCAACTGTTGCAAATCCTTGGTTAAACTTGCCGCTCTTTTCAAGTTTTTCAACAAGTTCTGTTGGAATAACTTCGCCTGTTTTGTAGTGCTTTGCATAAACTTTAAGAACTTCAGGTTGAAATGCCCAGTGTTCGTTAATTTGTGAAGGTAGCTCTACAAAATCTCGTGGAACTTGGGTTGCTGCAATGCCTTTGTAGTGTACGTTCGATAGTAGGTTGTGTAGGGCATGTCCAAACTCGTGGAAGAAGGTTTCAACTTCATCTGCATTAAGTAGGGCTGGTGCTTCTGCGGTTGGTGCCGAGAAGTTGGTAACAATAGAAACAACGGGCGTTACAAACTTGCCATCAACATTAGATTGGCGACGGAAGCTGGTACACCAAGCTCCAACTCGTTTGGTAGCACGAGGATGGTAGTCCATATAAAGAATTCCAATGTGCTTGCCTTTTTCTGTTACTTCGAAGGCATCTGTTAACTCTTTGTTGGGTACTGGAATATTGTTGATTTTTTTGAATTCAAGTCCGTAGAGCTTGTTGGCAACATAGAAGATTCCTTCACGTACATTCTCCAATTTAAAGTATGGACGAAGTTGCTCTTC
The DNA here is from genome assembly GCF_000798815.1 of Alistipes sp. ZOR0009. Classification (NCBI taxonomy): domain Bacteria; kingdom Pseudomonadati; phylum Bacteroidota; class Bacteroidia; order Bacteroidales; family Rikenellaceae; genus Alistipes; species Alistipes sp. ZOR0009. Next base: position 99,369 of record NZ_JTLD01000033.1, read on the forward strand.
ATCGAGATCGTATTTTGCTTTGCGAACTTTTTCGGCATAGTACCACCAGTCCCATGATTGTAATGGTTCATTCATCCCTTCAGATTTTGCTAGTTCTTGCATGTCTGCAAGTTCCTTTTTGGCAACTTTGAGGGCAGGTGTTAGCACTTGATCTAGAAGTTTATAAACATTCGAAGCATTTTTAGCCATTCTATCGTCAAGAATATAGTCGGCAGTGGTTTCAAAGCCAAGAATGTTAGAGCGCTCCTTCGAGAGCGATAGAATTTGTTTGATAACCTCTTTGTTGTCGTTTTCGTTGTAGTTATTCCCACGGTTTAGGTATCCGTTGTATAAGCGTTCACGAAGTTCGCGCTTTTGCGAATATTGAAGGAAAGGAATCATGCTTGGCTTTTGAAGGGTGAAGATCCATTTTCCTTCTTGTCCAGCTTTTTTAGCCTCAACTGCAGCTGCATTTACAACACTTTGAGGTAGTCCTGCTAAATCATTCTTGTTTTCAAGAATTAATCTAAAGTTGTTGGTTTCAGCAAGGTTGTTATCTCCAAACTTGAGCGATAGCATCGAAAGTTCTCCGTTGATTTGGCGAAGTCTTTCAATTTTGTCGGCAGGTAGCCCAGCTCCAGATCGAACAAAACCTTTGAAGGTCTTGTCTAAGAGCATTTTTTGCTCTGTAGTCAGCTTCTTTGTAATTGATTTATTGTTGTAAACTTCTTTTACTCGAGCAAATAGCTTTTCGTTGAAGTTTACGTCGTCGTAGTGCTTGGATGTAAGAGGTGTGATTTGTTTTGCAAGATCGCGCATGGCTTTATCGCCATCAGTGCCAAGAATATTTCCAAATACAGAAGAAACTCTGCCCAGCATTTCTCCGCTATTGTCTAAAGCCACAATTGTGTTTTCGAATGTCGGACGAGCCTTGTTGTTTGCAATTGCTGCAATTTCGGCATCATGCTGTTTGATCGCTTCCAGGTATGCGGGTAGGTAATGGTCCAACTTTATGTTTTGAAAGTCGGGGACCTGGTGGGGAGTTTTAAACTCGCTGAAAAAAGGATTGTTTTGGGCACTGCCCTCAAATCCAGCTAGAAGCATTGCGGTGCTTGCAGCCATAAAGATCAGTCTTTTCACGGTGTGTTCAGTTAAAATTCGTTTAGTCAACCATGTACGAGTCTGGACTCGCAGTCTCTGTAAAAAAAGTAAAAAGTGGCCGATAATGCAATAAAGCCAACAGTTCTTAAGCGAACTGCATGCTCATTCTTATAGTTTGATAGTTTTTGCCTTAAAAACTTGTGGTTTTCTTTTCAAAAAGAACGATTTTGATAGTTTTTGCTTCGGAAAGAAGAAAAAAACAGCAGAAAATTTGCTTTTTCACAAAAAGGTGTTTTATATTTGCAGTGTACTAGTAATGTAGAACACTAAAACATTAACTAATGATTGATATTTCAAATTTGCAATTTAGATACAGCAAGAAAAGGTTGCTTTTTAAGGATCTTTGCTTGAATTTAGAAGCTGGGCATATATATGGCTTGCTAGGAAAGAATGGTGCCGGCAAAACAACCTTGCTTAAGCTGATTGGGGGAATGCTGTTTCCTTTAAAGGGGGATTGCAAGATTGTCGGGTTTACACCCCAGAAACGTGAACCTAACTTCTTAGATGATATTTTTTATATTCCTGAGGATATTTATGTTAGCGATCTTAAAGTTCGTGATTTTGTAAGGTCAAATTCACCCTTTTATCCCCATTTCGATTTAGGTAATTTTTTGAGCTACATAAAGGAATTCGAAATTGGGTTTGATGAGAAGTTGACTAGCCTTTCTTTTGGCCAAAAAAAGAAGGCAATTATAGCTTTTGGTTTAGCAACCAACTGTTCGATTCTTATTCTAGATGAACCAACTAACGGGCTCGATATTCCTTCCAAAAGCCAGTTTCGAAAGATTGTGGCTTCTGTGGCAACAGAAGATCGCTGTGTTATAATCTCAACGCATCAGGTTCGCGATTTGGATAACTTGATTGATTCTGTAATTATTTTGGATGACGGAGAAATTGCCTTAAGCCAGCCAGTTGATGCGATTACGGATAAGCTAGTATTTAAAACCGTTCCTTTAGAATTGGCTCCTAAGGCAATTTATGGCGAGCCTTCGCTTAAAGGGTTTACAGGCGTTTTCTATAATGAAAATGGCGAATCAAGTAAGCTGGATATGGAAATTTTATTTAACTCAGTTCTTGCACAGAAGAGTCTAATTCAAAAAGTATTCACTAACAAATAGCGCTACAATGAAAAATAATTTTTTTGATATAAATAGATTTGGCCTATTGCTTCGCAAGAGGTTGATTGATAGTCAATCTTCTATCATATTTGAGCTATTGGGATTGGCTGCCGTATTTACAATATTCTTAGGTTTAGCAGCTACCTCTGGGAGTATTTCAGGCAAGTCCCAGATCATGATATTCTCTATAGGGCTTGCTATTTTGGGTGTTATTTACGCAGATAGGGCGTTTAGTGAAATGAAAAGCAGAGTGAAAGGTTTGTTTTATTTATCGACACCAGCATCTCAGTTCGAAAAGTTGCTTGTTGCCATACTGTTTACCTCAGTCCTATTTCCTTTAGTCTACGTTGTCGTTTTTTTAATGGTTGATGGCTTGTTTTATATTGTTCTGAACGGAACTGGATTGGTGGCAATGGAGTCTGTAATGCGGATAGAAAGCGCAGAAATTACAGGTTTTGTTCGTCCAATGTTGGTTGTTCAGTCGGTGTTTATGCTTGGTTCTATATGGTTTCGTAAGCGTAGCCTATTAAAGACAGTTATTGTTGTTGTTGGCTTTTATGCTCTTCTTGGATTGGTTGGCGTTTTAATGTTGAGTCCTCAGATTAAGATGTTAAATGGAGGTGTAAACGTCAATATGGGAGCTGGTCCAATTGATGTTATAGGGGGGGCTTATGGCAATGTCATATTCTGGCTTCTACCTCTGTTTTTCTGGACTGTTGCGTATTTCCGATTGACCGAAAAGCAACTTTAAAATTAAAGACATGGAATTTAACGATAAAAGCGCGATATACCTTCAAATTGCCGATTACATGTGCGACAATATCCTGATGGAAACATGGAAGGCTAACGAAAAGATTCTCTCCATTAGGGAGTTGGCGGTTAATTTGGAGGTTAATCCCAATACAGCAATGAGGGCGTATGAATTTCTCCAAACTAGGGGGATTATTTATAATAAACGGGGAATCGGCTATTTTGTATCTGAAGATGCAGTTCTGAAGGTTCGAAATTACATGAAGGAGGAATTCATAAACCAGTCGCTTCCTGTATTTTTTAAAAGCATATTTCAGCTCGACATCAACTTTGGAGAGCTGGAGGCTATGTACAATGATTATAAGTTAACCTTAATAAATGCATCAAATGAAAACTAGCAGCATATTAATTGGATTTTTTGTTATCATATCTTTGGTAGTGACAATTATCTCTGCACATAATATTTCTAAGCGTTTTGACGTTTACAAGGAACGAGGAGAAATGATAAAAGGAGACCATTCGCAGATGTACGCGTATAATCTTCCGTGGTGCAATAAAATGGAGGTGAAAGGTGAGAATTCTTTAAATGTGCATATTCGGCAATCATCCAATTCTTCAACAAAAGTTTGGGTAGAAAGAACTTATAAAGATTCTGTTGTCGTGAATGTGAACGATAGCTCTTTAACGATATCATCTATGATGAAGAATAGTAATGCATTAGTGATAGTTTATATGCCTAAGTTAACCGAGGTTGAAGCCAATAGTGCAGAGTGCTATTTGTCTGATTTTGCTTCGGATTTTCTTAGAATTAAAGCATTGGGGAATGCGAATATCTCGCTTGATAAAAGTAATATAAAAGAAATGGACTTCTTGGCAGACGATAACGCGTCGATGGATGTTAAAGATAATGTAAAAGTTGCTGCATGGAGTATTCATATGAATGGTAATGCTAGATTGTATGGCATTTCTCCAAACAGCAAGCTGAACATGTCCGTGAAAGGAAATGCAAATGTCTCTTTGGCTGATTAAATAACCAAGGCTTATGAAAGTGATTGCAACTACCCTACAGGATAAAATTATACTGGTAGGAACCGTATTTAGTGGTCTAATGTTTGTTGTTTGTGCTAGTTTGATGCTTACTAATTATCGGCCTTTATTCGGAGATGCCGCAGGTACACAAGATGTAAACGGAGCATTTATTAGTGAGATGAAAAGCGGGTATGTTTCAGTGAAAACTCAAATTATGTCATTACCAGAAATAGTCGCAAATTCAGCTGCGTTTGATGAAATTGCTCTTCCTACTTCTGATTTATCAGCGGCTGTACACTATTTGGTGGAAATTGGCGGAGATTTATTGGTTTTGGACAAGTAGTAATTGAAAAAATAAGTGTTAGCGGGTTTTCAAGATAGAGAAACCCGCTTTTTTATATCAGCATATTTGCTAGTTCCGTAATTAAACTTGCCTTTTAACTTTTAAAAATGAACTTATTTTTAAATTAATCGTACTTAATATACATAAAGACATTTTCTAAACCATCAAAAATCTGCCAGTTATGATGACCCTTAAGATGAAGAGAGTGCTAATTAGCATTGATTACGATTCTACAGCTCAAAAGGTTGCGGAGGTGGGATATGCTTTTGCCAAAGAAATGAAAGCAGAAGTATTTCTAGTTCATGTTGTTTCTACCTATGAATACTATAGTTCTACTGGAAATTCTCCAATTTTAGGATTTGGAGATATGGGAGGGGGAACTATAACTCCAACTATTACTAGAGATGAGTTAATGAGCGAGACTCAAAAATATCTTGATAAGACAAAGGCTCTGCTTGGAGATGAGTCAATTCAAGTTGTTGTTGCTGACGGAGAAACGGCAGATACTATTCTTTCAATTGCAGGTGAAATTCATGCCGACATCATCATCATGGGGTCGCATAGCCGCAGGTGGCTTGATAAAATTTTGATGGGTAGCGTTACTGAAAAGGTTATGAGAAAGACCAAACTGCCGCTGTTTATAGTTCCAACAAAAGGATAAAAAAAGGTCACCATTGGGTGACCTTTCTATTATGGCAAATTTTAAATGCTATTTTTTAAAGTAGGTGACTGTATTTACCTTCTTCCAAGCTCCACGAGTAAAGTCTGGTATTTTTACAGCCGAACTCCCATTTTTGATAGAAAGTTTAGTTAAAGGAACGAGGCACGACCATTCTGCAGCATCGTATACGTCTTGATCTAGAGGTAGCCCATTATTTAGGCAGTAGATTAAGCGGTAGTCCATAATGAAATCCATTCCGCCATGGCCTCCCACTTGCTTTGCTTTCTCTCCAATTTCGGTAACGATGGGGTGCTCGTACTCTTTTAGCATTTTTGCTCGATCTGAATCGCTTAATGCAGTGTGCGCATTAGGTTCAAATGCTAGAATTTGAGATGGATACTTTTGCGCAAATCCCTTAGTTCCGCTTAGCAAATGGTGACGGCTGTATGGGCGAGGACTTGTAACGTCATGTTGAATCATCATCGTTTTTCCTTTGGCCGTTTTGATGATGGTGGTGTTCATATCTCCATGCTTATATACTGCTTTGGCTTCTGGGGAATTTGCTCCGAATTTTTCTTTTGCATATTCGGTCATTCCAAACTGATCGGTAGACATACACACTAAAGACTCCATTCTATCTCCACGGTGAATATTCATTGCATGAGCAATTGGGCCAAGTCCGTGAGTTGGATAAAGATTTCCGATCTCTTCTGCATTATGCTTTAGCCTCCAGTGATTCCAGTAGTACTTGTCGTCAAAATTCAGAGAACGAAGATCGTGGATGTAGGCTCCTTCTGCGTGAATAATCTCGCCAAATAATCCTTTTTGAGCCATATTAAGAGTGGCCATTTCAAAAAAGTCGTAGTTGCAATTTTCGAGCATCATGCAGTGGCGGCGAGTTTTTTCGGCTGTATTAACAAGTTTCCAGCAATCTTCCATTGTTAATGCTGCAGGAACTTCGATGGCGGCATGCTTCCCTTTTTCCATTGCGTAAATGGCAATAGGGGCGTGTAAATCCCAGTGTGTGCAAACATAAACAAGATCAATGTCATTGCGCTCACAAATTTTTCTCCAATCGGTTGCACCTGTATAGGATTCAGCTGCAGGTTTACCCATTTTTTTAAGTTCGTCTTGAGCCCTTGTTACATACTCTGGGTTAACGTCGCAAAGAGCTACAATAGTTGCTGTATTAATGAAGGATAATCGTTCCACAGCTCCAATGCCTCTGTTTCCTAAGCCAATTATTGCTATGCGGACATTGGCAATAGGCGGACATCGCAATTCTATAACATCTTGTTGTCCCGCTGGACGTGGAGGGGTTGGTACTGCGAGAGGGATCTTTGGTGTAGCCTGTTTTTGAGCGCCAGCGTTTATTCCTAGCGTTAGTACAAGCAATCCTACTAAAAACGGTTTTAAGTATTTAAACATGACCATAGTGATTTAAGTAGATTGATAAATAGTCAATGTAAAAATAGGTTTTCACAAATGGTTATCAACTGGTATTTTACACAAAATGCCCTTAATTGTAACGATGATGCCTAAGTTGTGCAATGCGTTGCATTTTGCAATCCAACTGGTAGTTAAAGAGGCTGGCTTGTGTTTCTTTAATTGAACTGTAATAAAAAAAGGCCGTTTCTTAGAAACGGCCTTTTTTTATTTATTGTATTACTAGAACATTTTCATGTCATCAAGAACGGTCATCACGTTTTTTACGGCCTTCGCGCTGGTTTCAAGAAGAACTTGCTCTTCTTCAGTCAGCTTTAGGTCGATAATCTTCTCAATTCCGTTCTTACCAAGAACAACAGGTACTCCAAGAGCGATGTCCTTCATCCCGTATTCGCCGTTTAGCATAGCGCATACAGGGTAAACTGATTTTGTATCGCGAACGATGGCTTCTACCATTTGAGCAGCAGCAGTTCCTGGAGCATACCAAGCAGAGGTTCCTTGAAGAGCTACAATTTCGCCTCCTCCATTTTGAGTGCGCTTAATGATTGCCTGAAGGCGATCTTCTGCAATTAGTTGACGTACAGGGATACCGCTAACAGATGTATAGCTAGGTAGTGGAACCATTGTATCGCCGTGTCCTCCAAGTAAAAGAGCTTCAATACCGATTGGAGATACTCCTAACTCATCAGCAATGAATGCTTTGTATCTGGCAGTGTCTAGAATTCCTGCCATCCCAAATACTCGGTTTGAAGGAATCTTTGCAGCAAGAAAAGCTGCATAAGTCATCACATCAAGGGGATTTGATACAACGATAATTTTTGCGTCAGGAGAGTATTTGATAATATTCTCAGTAACTTCCTTAACGATCTTAGCATTAGTTGAAATAAGATCGTCACGGCTCATGCCTGGTTTGCGAGGAAGTCCAGCTGTAATAACAACAACCTCTGAGCCTGCTGTTTTATCATATCCGTCAGGACCTACACCAACAACCCTTGTGCTGAAGCCTTGGATTGGAGCTGTTTGCCACATATCTAGTGCTTTTCCTTGAGCAACACCTTCGCGTACATCCACAAGCACAACTTCGTTGCAAAGATCCTTGCGTGCAATTTCGTGAGCACAAGTTGCGCCCACATTTCCTGCACCTACAACTGTAATTTTCATGATATTGATATTATTAATTAAAACCCTTTTTTTCTTTGGAGTCGCAATTCTACGCCAAGTTAACGACGATCAAATATATAACTCTATTGCTTATGTTATTCGCTAATTTTGTTGTTCCACAGCATGTTTTAACGTATTAAGCTGTCGTAGTCTGTTTCTAGCTTTGAGCCTTTCTCAAAGTCGTATAGGGCTACTCTTCGGAGTTCGTAGTAGAACCACCAGAAGTCTTTCATTGTGTATACGAAGTTGCTGTTGGCGTTGTCCTTTTCATTCAGAGCAGTATTTAAATCTAGCACTGAGATCTTTCCTGCAATAAACCTATTCATTGTAACCTTGTAGCGCATTTGGGCAATTGTATCCGCTTTAGATGCAATTTGGTATTTCTGTCCCATCATGTTGAAGCGCATTACCCGGAAGTAGATGTTTTGCTCAAAATCTATTTCACTTTGCTCTACCTGCCCTTTTACTAGATCTAGGTTACTTTCTGCCATTTTAATTTTTCCTCTACGGTTTCCCCAATCTAGAATTGGCATAGATATCGTGATGGAGGCCGTTTGGGAAGGTTTAAGTCCTTTGTAGGAATCGACAAATTCAAAGGAGTTCTGGTTAAATCCTATTTTAGCATTAAGAGAGGCAGAAAAGCCTGTTTGTTTTTTATTTTCTTCTAACCATCGTTCTGCTTCTAATATCTGGCGATTGAATCTTACTATGTCTGGATTGTTCAGCCTAGCTTGTTCTAGCACCTTGTCATACGACAGCACCATGTTGGGAATCTTGGATGGCACTATAAGTTTTATGTCTTTTTTTTCATTGATTCCCAAGTAGGATCGAAACTTGTTTTGCCTATCTTCTAGATCTAAAAGTCGTTGACTAAGTGCTGATTCGGCATTGAGTTTGGTTAACTCCATTTGCATTAGATCGCTTTCGGAAATAGACCCTAAACGATATCTTCCCTGCGAGATTTTGTAAAGCGTATCTGCATTGTTTAGATTTGTTTTGGCTATCTGAAGGTTCTGTTGTGCAATTGCAAGGTCAAAGAAGTAGCTGATTGCTGAAAGAATTACACTCTCTTTTTGAAACAAATAATTTCTACGTGCTTCTTCGTACCTGATAGGGTCTATTTGTTTTTGCCATTTAAGCCAATTTATGCCAAATAAATTTTGAGAGTAAGCGACTGCAATTGGTAATGATTTATAGGTTGTTGTTTTGGCAAGGAAGTCATCTCTTCGTTGAATGTTGGATTCAAGTGAAAATTTTCCTCCTGTAAAACCTACCTGTTGGTCTATCGACAGCGTTAGGTTTTCTGTAATATAGTTTGTTGGGCTGTATTTAACACTTCCTCCATCTTGATAGGGGTCGATGGTATTTTTGAATTCAGGTAAAGTAGCCCTAAGATTTAACGATGGCAGAAAACTTGCCTTATAACTTCTGTAATCCCAATAAGCTGATAAATAGCGACTTTTGGCATTTTTGATTTCATTAGAACGCTCTAAAGCTGCCGTAATATAACCATCCAGATCATAGACAAATGCCCCATCAACGACATTTTGTCCTATCACATTCCCTGTGCACGCAATAAATAGCAGCGCTGCTACCACCTTTTTTCTCATTTGCTATAGGTTGATCTGTTTGAATTTACTTTTGTTAGAAGGAATGCTTGCGTAAACAATTTCATCGATTGCCAAACCTTTTAAAATGGATATGGATTCGCTGTTGGAGCCTCCCACCAAAACTTCTTGCTTTTTCAGATCTTTTGTGTACACGAAATGTTTTCCATTCTGTTCTATTACAGCTGTTTTAGGGATGAAAAGGACATTTTTTGCGTTACTTATTTTGATGTCATTTAGGGTTGTCATCAGAGGTTTTAACTCTGCAGCATACGGTATTAGTTTTATGTTTAGTGAGTAGTACTTAATTCCGTTTACCATTGATGGGATTGAAGAAATCTCGGATACTTTACCTTCAAATGATTTGCCATCCAATATTTTGACACGAACTTTTGCTTCCTGATTTGGTCTTACTTTGGCTAAGTCATCTTCGCTTAAACGGCATTGTGATACAAGTGTAGACATGTCAGGCATTACAGCAACGGTTAAGTCTTGAGGAGATAGTAGCGCACCTTCAGCTCTTTTATTTCCTGATAAATCGGTGTAGTGAGAGATAATACCAGATTTAGGAGCCCTTACAGTTGTGGCATTAAGTAATTTATGTATTTCTGCTTGTTTTTTTAAGGCCGCTTCTGCTCGTTGCTGTAGCGAAACTATGTTTGCGTCAGCTTGCGTTTTGCGCTGAAGATAGTTTTGGTATGCTTGTTCGTAGGCTATTTTAGATTTTTCGTACTCTAATTTTGTTTTGCGTTGTGCTGCGGGTGGATCGTAAAGAGATTGCTCCATGTTAATTTGGCTAATCTCCATATTGATTTTTAGTGTTGATAATCCGTATCTGACATCTCGGAGCAGAGTTGCTGTGTCTGCTGTGGCCTTAATCGCTTGGTCTTTTAATGATTGTGCTTCTAAGGTGGCAGCCTGAACAGCTTGCACTATAGCATCTTGGTCGAGCTGGGCTATTTCTTGACCTGCTCGAACAATAGTTCCTTCTGGGACTATTGATTTTATTTTGATTTGAGCTAATAGGTTGGCTTTAGTTCTAAATATTGGGGATGCGTTTATCCTTATCACTCCTTTAGGAATAATTTCTCCTTCTGCCGTAACAGCGACGTCCAAATCTCCTCGTTCAACTTTTACGAATTCCGAATGCGCTTTCCCTAAAATAGCGGGATTAAGGATTGCTAAAAGGGCAGCCGAAATTATCAGTAATATAATAGATCCTACAATTATGTTGCTCTTCTTCACTACAAGTTGGGTTTAGTTGGTTGCGGTTGAAATGGGGAGGCGTATTGGTGCCTCCCTTTATTCTAAAGATTACAAATAGATCGAATGTCAGCGATAATTTGACCTGCAAAAGCTTCTGCTTCTGCAGATGTAGGTGCTTCGGAGTAAATTCTTATAATAGGTTCGGTGTTTGATTTTCGTAAATGCACCCATTTGTTTTCAATATCGATACGAACACCGTCAATATCGTTGATCTGGTTGTCTGCATATTTTGCTTTAACCTTTTCCAATACCTGATCTACATTAATTGCGGGTGTGAGTTCTATCTTATTTTTAGAAATGAAGTAGTTCGGATATGAATTACGCATTTCTAGGCATGTTTTTTTGCTATGGGCTAGGTGGGTTAGAAAGATGGCAACACCGACTAACGCATCGCGACCGTAGTGGATTTCAGGGTAAATAACGCCCCCGTTACCTTCTCCTCCAATTACAGCACCAACCTCTTTCATCTTTGCAACAACGTTAACTTCACCTACGGCAGATGCATAATATTCAACACCATGTTTAATTGCAATATCCTTCAGGGCACGAGACGATGATAGGTTTGAAACAACGTTGCCTTTTGATTGCGAGAGCAGGTAGTCTGCAACAGCAACAAGCGTGTATTCCTCTCCGAACATTGAACCATCTTCGCAAACAAAAGCAAGACGGTCTACGTCGGGGTCTACAACAATCCCTAGATGCGCCTTTTCTTGAACAACAAGATTTGCAATATCTACCAGATGTTCAGGTAGAGGTTCGGGATTATGAGGGAAAAGACCATTTGGTTCGCAGTAGAGCTTTACAACTTCAACGCCCATTTGTTCTAGTAAGTCTGGGATTACAACGCCTCCAACAGAGTTGACTGCATCTACAACCACCTTGAGTTTTGCATCTTTTACGGCTTTTACATCAACGCTTTTCAGCGATAATACCATATCGATATGCTTTTGGTTGTATGATGCTTCTCCGACAACCTTGCCTAAGTCGTCAACATTTACAAAAGAATATGCATCTGTTTCTGCAATGGTAAGAATACGCTTCCCGTCTGCATCAGAGAGAAATTCGCCCTTGCTATTTAATAATTTTAGTGCATTCCATTGTTTAGGATTATGGCTTGCTGTAAGGATAATGCCTCCATCAGCATTTTCCATGGTTACAGCAACTTCTACAGTTGGAGTTGTTGCGAGCCCCGCATCAATAACATTAACGCCATATCCCATAAGGGTGCCGACTACTAATTTTTGTACCATTTCTCCCGAGATACGGGCATCTCGTCCAACAACTACCTTGTGCTTTAAGCTGCTGTTTGTTTCTTTTAACCACTGGGCGTAGGCTGCGGTGAATTTTACGATATCTATAGGGCTTAAGCCTTCACCTGCAGACCCTCCAATGGTTCCTCTTATTCCTGAAATAGACTTGATTAATGCCATTTTATTCCTTCTTTTTTTATGAGATAGCGGTTAAGGTGTTTCAAGTCGTAAATATAACAAACTCGGCACGAAGCACTAAAGAACATTCGCACCTTAACGTTTCTTAATATTAAAGATTTTGGCATTAAATATGTGCTTTCCCATTTAAAAAATCATATTTTTGTTTCAATGAATTCGCAGAGAATGCGAGTACGCAAAAACTAATAATTCGCTACCAACATGGAAAACGATTTTTTCAACGAAAATCCCGAACAGTCTACGCGAAGAAGCTTCGACAACGAATCGGGTGAGTCTTCAGGACGACCAGAAAGACCCAAAAGAACCATATCCGACCCCAATAGAGGGGAGTTTATAAGGGGCGGTGATTTTAGCGGCAACAGCGAGAGGAGTAACAACCGCGACGATCGAGGTGGTTATAATCGCGAGCGCAACTTTAACAGAGATGATCGTGGTGGCTTTAACCGCGAGCGTAGCTTTAACCGTGACGATAGAGGCGGAGACCGAGGTGGTTTTAACCGCGAGCGCAGCTTCAACCGCGACGATCGAGGTGGAGACAGAGGTGGCTTCAACCGCGAGCGTAACTTTAACCGTGACGACAGAGGCGGAGATCGTGGTGGCTTTAACCGTGAGCGCAGCTTCAATCGAGACGAAAGAGGTGGAGATAGAGGAGGTTTTAACCGTGATGATAGAGGCAGCGACCGTGGCGGTTTTAACCGTGAGCGCAGTTTTAATCGTGACGATAGAGGTGGAGATCGTGGCGGTTTCAACCGTGAGCGCAGCTTTAATCGTGACGATAGAGGCGGAGACCGAGGTGGTTTTAACCGTGAACGCAGCTTCAACCGTGACGATAGAGGAGGCGATCGTGGAGGTTTCAATCGCGAGCGCAGCTTCAATCGTGATGATAGAGGTGGAGATAGAGGAAATTTTTACTCTCCTTTCGATAAGAGAAAGAGTTTTGGGAGTCGTGATGATCGTAATGATGGAAGCAGAACACTTCGTCCTCGAAAAAATAGAGGAGATGAAATGCGACCTAAAGTTGGTGCGGGCTTAGGTCCAAAACCTCAATATGTGGAGGAACCTTTCGATCCAGAACAAGAAATTCGCTTAAATAAATATGTAGCAAACTCTGGCGTTTGCTCACGTCGTGAAGCTGACAACCATATCCTCGCGGGAGAAATTACCGTGAATGGAGAGATCATAACCACTCTTGGTACTAAAATTAAGATGGGGGATGAGGTTCGCTTTAACGGAGAAGTAATTAAAGGGGAGAAGAAGGTTTACCTGTTGCTGAACAAGCCTAAGGGCTATGTTACCTCTGTAGATGATCCTCATGCCGAAAAAACGGTAATGGAGCTTATCAAGGGGGCTTGTAGCGAGCGCGTATATCCAGTAGGACGTTTAGACAAGTCGACTACAGGAGTTCTTTTACTTACTAATGATGGTGAGTTGACTAAAATGTTAACCCATCCAACCTATAGCAAAAAGAAAATTTACCATGTTTTCCTAGATAAGAGGATTACAGAAGATGATATGGAAAGAATTGCGACGGGTATCGACCTAGATGATGGTGTATCTTATGCAGATGCAATAAGCTATGTTGACGGTAGCGATAAATCTCAAGTCGGTGTTGAAATCCATTCCGGTAAAAATAGAATCATTCGACGCATGTTTGATGCGATTGGCTATAAGGTGATTAAACTTGATAGAGTTTATTTTGCTGGGTTAACCAAAAAGAGTGTTCCTCGTGGTAAGTGGCGTTTCCTAACCCAACGTGAGGTTGGTATGCTTAAGATGGGATCTTACGAATAGTAGGAGATACGATAAAAACTAAAAAGAGAGGATGGTTCCCACCATTCTCTCTTCTTTTTGGGTTATGCCAGAAAGTTTGCAGCCCGTTTGAAGACATGATTGAAGCCTCCATCAACTGCTGCACTCAGTGCTGGTTTCCCATTAATTGGAAACGGTTGTTCGTGCGAGTAGGGATATGCAAAATCCACCATCTCAATATTTTTACTACTAATGCTTCTAAAAAAGGATGAGATACCAGTTGGTGGTATTACAGAATCTTTTAACGGAGCAATCGCATATATTTGATCTTTAAGCATTGCTAGCATATCGTTTCTAAAATCTTTGAGACGATCAATGTTCAGCATTGACCTGAAGGCCATGGCTAGCGAGTTTTCTTGCAGGAATTTCCCTAAAATGGTGTCTCTCTGCGCCTCCTTTTCGAAATCATCGTTGTAGTATCTGAATATTTTTGTGAATGCTTGTTCATCCATTATCAATTTAGATACGCCGTTCATCGAGTTAAAAAAGGCACCTCCTCCAAACATGAAAAGGCGAGAGTTGGATATTACTCCACTAGGATTGGCAATGAATAAAATCTGAGATAAAAATGCACCTATCGAATAGGCAAAAAAGTCGATTAGAGGAGTTTCTCTTACAAAAGGTATTTTACCTTGATTGAGTAATCGAATTAGCATCGTTAAGTCATCGGCACTTTGGTATCCTGAACTAAAAAATCTTAAGGGTTCATACTTTAACCTTTCACTTAGTGCCACATTAGCAAATGATGAATTCTTTAAGCCTTCGCATTGGCTTTTGCTATCTCTTAAGAGTGGCAGCATTTCTCGTGGATCACCCCACTGTTTGGGAGCTCTATTCATGTGGTATGATATTGGGAAGAGGATTACAGCACTTTGGGTAGATTGCGCCAATTCTGCTGCCCAAGTCATATATTTTTGCCAGCTGCGTTCATTAAGTCCATGAAGTAGTACAATTACCCGATTGTATTTTTTTTCTCCATATGGGAGAAAAATTGGATAGGTAAAGTTGCTGTTTATTTCCTCCTTGTCTGCTAATGCTGCTTCTTCATTTGAAGATGTTGGAATAATTGATGGGTGATAAGGAGGCTTAAAGTCCATCACTTTGTTTGATTGAAAATTTAGGGTGCGAATTTTCAAAAAAGACTCCTCTAAGTCGATATGTCTATCAACAAACAGATCGTATTTTTTGAATTTTTCGAAAGCACCTGTGTATCCCATGATTCTGCCTTGTAGTTTGTTGCTTGCAAATAAACATTGAAATGAGATGCTTGCCAATTTTAAGGGTTATTCTAAGGCTTAGTGGGGTTAAAAGTCTGCTTTAGGGGTGAAAAATGAATATGTGGGGTGAAAAATGGAGGTGAAAAAGGAAACCTCTACCGCATTTTGTAAATATTCCATATAAGAATTACATTTGTTAAATCAGAAAAAGAGCGACTAGTATGCTAGACCTTCAGAGCCCGATTCCAAAGTATATCACTAATAAGGGAAATATTGTAAGGCTTATTTTCTTTACAGCCGGATTTGCCCTTGTTTTTATAAATATCTACTCTCCATTTGGTGTCGAGACATGGTATAATGTAACCAGATGGCAGCTGTTTTTTTACTCCAGCCTAATTATTCTAACGGGAGTTATGGTAGTTGTAATTAGCCGGGTGGTTATGTATCAAATAAGTAAGTTTAAAATACTTCTGTTGTGGCAGTATTTAATTTGGATACTAGCAGAAATTCTGTCGATGGCCATTTTCTATACTTTGTACGAAATGCTAATTCTCCATGATAAGAGAGAATTGCTTCATGTACTTAAAATATCAGTACAGAATACTGCCTTGATCATTCTTTTACCTTATTCAGTTCTTTGGCTATATTTTTCGTGGAAAGAGAAAAATGACAAACTGAATGCTCTAACTCAAGGGGAGCCTATTTTTGATCCATCCAAGATGGTTGCCTTTTATGATGAAAAAGGCATCTTGCGTTTATCTCTTAAGATTGATAATCTTATTTTTATTGAGGCTGCAGACAACTATGTGAATATTCATTACTACAACAAGGAGAAAATTTCAAAGTTCATGCTTCGTAATTCGCTAAAAAAACTCGAAGAAACATTTGTTAATAGCGAAATTCTTCGCTGTCATCGTTCGTATATGGTCAATTTCGAAAAGGTTAAGATTATAAGGAAAGATAAGGATGGTTTAAAGTTGGAGTTGGATTTGCCTTCAACGCTAGATATTCCTGTAAGCAAAAGTTACGTGGATAGTGTTATGCAAACTTTTTCAAAATACTGCCAGTAACTTTAATACTTTTGAGCAACTAGCATAAATAGCGGGTAGCTACGATCGTTCTTCTTTATTTTTAAAATAGTGTTCGTGTTGCTTACATTAAGTTGCGCTTTCTGGCATAGGGAGGATAGTTTCTCAACATTAAAACCGTTATGTCCGTCAAAGCAATTTCCGTGAAACGAACCATCTTCCTCTTCTAAATCAACAATAATAAGCTTCCCGTTAGGATTTAACAATTTTGAAAATCTGGAGAGGATGGCAAGTGTGTCTGAAATATGATGTAACGCCATTGACGTGACTATCGCGTCGAATTTCTGATCATAGTTTAAGTCTTTTGACAAGTCTATATTTAACACATTTGCTTCTATTGAGTAGTCTTTTATTTTATCTGATAATACGTTAAGCATTCCTTCTGAGGTGTCCATGAAAGTTAAGTGTTCTACCTTATCGGCAAAATGCAGTCCCACCAACCCTGTTCCTGCTCCATAATCTAAGAGAGTTTTGATTTGGGTAAAGTCGATTTCTAAAGCAATGGCATTGGCAATGCGAGTGGCCATTTTTTGTTTTTCAGGAGAATCCCATCCTTGAGCTTTGCTGTCGAAAGAGTTCATAGGTTTAATTTATTGTGATTTTCGGTGCAAAATAGTCGTTCCTTTCTTAAAAAGGAGGGATTAAAGAACTTATTGATAAAAACCATTGTTAAATAGTGTAAGAGAAAGAAGTAAACGCTTTTTGTTTTATTTAAAATCCCATGTTATGAGAATTTTACCTAAAAAACAGCTGACCAAAGCAATTAGATATTGGTGGGTTCAACTCTTAAATGGACTGCTACTTATTGGTGTTGGTATTGGAATTATTCAAATTCCCGATGAAAGTTTTTTTTCGTTAACAATGCTTATTTCTATCATCTGCCTTATTGTTGGGTTTAGCCAGCTATTCTATACGGTTACGAACAGAAAGGAGCTGCATGGATGGGGATGGTATCTTTCGAGTGCTTTTATTGATATATTTTTCGGTTCGATACTTATTTGGAACCCTTTATTCTCCGTAGAGCAGCTTCCTTTTTTTGTGGGACTTTGGCTTATTCTTAAATCGTCAAATGGGATGAGTCTGGCGATTGATTTAAAGGAATATGGTGTAAAATTGTGGTGGTGGATGCTTTTGATATCATCATTAATAGGGGTTATCGCTTTGCAGGTAATAGTCTATCCTGCCGTTGGGATGTTTGGATTGGCTATTTTGACATCGTGGGCGTATATTTTATTTGGGCTCATACAAATTGGTGGGGCTCTTCACCTTCGTAAGCTGCATGAACTTCCACAAAAACTGGTAAATAAGGTTACTAATGCGTTGTAGGGTATGATGTTAAATACTTTGCTAATCAGCTAAAATAAAAAGTCAGCAAACATTTCTCTTAGATCTGCGTTTATCCGCCAGAAAAAAGACGGAGAAGTATGGGAAAATGTGCCTGCAAATCGAATTCGTCATCTAAAGCTGGAGAAAATTCAGGATGCGGATGTAAATCGAAGAAGAAAGGGAAAAACAATTATTTACTTTTTAGTACGCAGATATCAGCGATGGAAGTTAGCCAGCAAATACCCCTAATTGAGAAAATTAAGATGGAAGAGATTGAACAGCTTCATGCGGTTGTTAGTGTTGATGAGCTACCTAATGCAACTTATATTCTTAGGTTGGAAAAAAAGGGTAGGACATTTAGAAGTGGACAGTATGTAGCCTTAAATGTTCCAGGAGATATTCAGTCGAGGCATTATTCGATTTATAGTGGAGAGCAAAGCAATACTATTGATTTTTTGATAAAAGAGGTAGATAACGGAATGGTTTCAACAGCTTTGCATCGATTAAAACCTGGTGATAAAGTATTGGTCGAAGGTCCTTGGGGACATTTTAGAATTAAGCCAGCTGATGTTGCAGCTAAGAAATTCTTATTTATAGCATCCGGAACTGGAATATCTCCATTTCATAGCTTTATAAAAAGTTATCCAGAATTAGATTACGTATTGCTTCATGGCATTAGGAACGGAGAAGATCAGTACGAAAAAGAGGAATATCCTTCAGATCGGTATGTCAGCTGTACTTCGCGTGATAAGAAAGGTGTTTTTCATGGGCGGGTGACCGACTATCTAAAGGCTAATCCGGTAGAACGAGGTACGCTTTGTTATCTTTGCGGAAATAACCTTATGATTGATGATGTACATGCGATTCTTCGTTCTCAAGGAATTGGGAACAATGATATTTATGCCGAAATATTTTTTTAGTTTTTAGCAAATAAAAATAGGCTAACCATATGGTTAGCCTATTTTTATTTGTAATTGCACTACGAATTCTTATTAATCAATGAAAAATCGGCAAGGGCAATTGCTGTAGCTGCTTCAACAACTACCGGTACACGTAAAGCGATGCACGCGTCATGCCTTCCATTTATAACTAACTCTTCAACACTTCCACTTTCTCTATTGAGCGTTTGTTGAGGAACACCAATACTGGAGGTGGGCTTGATCGCAACTCGAAATACTAATTCATTTCCATTGCTAATGCCTCCATTTATACCTCCTGCATGATTTGAATTTGTTTTGCCATCAGCGGCAATGATGGTGTCGTTGTGCTCACTACCTCGCATGGCGGAGGAGCTAAAGCCAGAACCAAATTCAATTCCTTTAGTGGCAGGAATGGCAAAAACAATATGGGCAATGCAGGACTCTATTGAATCAAAAAATGGTTCACCCCACCCAATGGGTATTCCTGTTGCACGGCATTCTACAATGCCACCTATTGAATCTTTTGTGGCAACGGCTTCGTCTATGGCGCGATCAATATCAGTTCGTCCTTCCACAGAAGTGAGCTGCGCGTTGATTTTTACCTGGTCAATTATCTTTTTGGCAACGGAACCTGCAGCGACGATGCCCAAAGTTAGCCTTCCGGAGAAGTGTCCTCCACCTCGGTAATCCTGATAGCCCTTAAACTTTTCTTGTGCTACAAAATCAGCATGACCAGGCCGAGGTGATGTTACAAGGTTTTGGTAATCTTTTGATATAGTGTTCTTATTTCGGAAAATGATTGTTATGGGAGCCCCTGTTGTATGTCCATTAAAAATGCCAGATATTATTTCGGGAAGGTCTTCTTCGTTGCGAGGGGTTGTTCCTTTTGCGCCGCTTTTTCGACGGGCAAGATCGGGAATTAAATCACTTTCGGAAAGCAATAAACCAGCAGGACATCCGTCAATGTTAATTCCGACCGATGCTCCATGGGATTCCCCAAATATGGTAACTCTAAATAGACGGCCAAACGAGTTCATTCTGTTTAGATTTTATGATTTTCAGATTGAATATTTTCCAAATGCATCCAAAATTCGGGATACGATTTTGTGACGCATTCTGGGTTGTTAATTTGAATGGGGCTTGCAGCAATGAGAGCAAGTGTTGCTGCTGCCATTGCCATTCTATGGTCGTTGTGTGAATCCATTTCACAACCTTTTGGCTTTCCTCCAGTTATGTACATTTCGTTACCCTCTATTTCAACTCTAATGCCTGCTTTTTTAAACTCTTTTTGGATTGCGTAGGCTCGGTTACTCTCCTTGTGTTTTAGCCTACTAACTCCTTTTATTAAGGAGGTTCCTTTACAGGCGGCGGCAAGTACTGCTAGAGGAGGGAAGAGGTCTGGACAATTCGTCGCATCAAAGGAAAATGCCTTTAACTGCGATTTTTCAACGGTATAGCAGCCATTTTCTTCGAGTATTTTCCCGTTTGCTTGCTGTATTGCTGAGACGATTTCTTTATCTGCCTGCTGTGATTTTGAGGAAATATTTTCAACCCTTAAGTTGCCAGAAATGACTCCTGCTACAAGAAAGAATGCAGCACCGCTCCAATCGCCTTCTGATTTTATTTCTGTTGCCTTGTAAGATTGGTTCGAGGCAATAAAAAATTCTTCATAGCCATTATGGTTTACATTGATTCCGAACTGCTTCATTATCTCAATCGTCATATTGATATATGGGACGCTTTTAAGATTTTTGACTTTAATATTTACCTCTTTCAGAGCAAGCGGAGCAGCCATCAGTAGGCCTGTCAGTATTTGTGAACTTAAGGAGCCATCTATAGTTGCGTTACCTCCAACCATAGGCCCTTGCACGGTTACCGGAAGGAATCCGTTGGATGTACTACAGCTAGCCCCAAGCTGATTGATTGCGTCCTCCAATCCGGTCATTGGGCGGGTAATAAGCGAACCATGTCCGGAGAGGGTTTGTCGTACGTTTAGCGTTGCTGCTATTGGGGTAAACATCCTTATGCCCAAACCAGCCTCTCCGCACGAAAGTTCATTATTGCTGGGTCTGAAATTTCCTGAAATTGTCCATCGATTTAATTCCTCTGTAACAGTGGCTCCCATTTGTTTGGCGATGTTGAGTGCTGCCAAGCAGTCGTCACAGGTACTCGGATTATGAATCACGGATGTGCCATTTGATAGCATTGCCGCTGCTATTGCCCGTTGTACTATGCTTTTAGAAGCAGGAATGCGAACAATTCCGTTAACGTTCAAGGGCTTTATTTCTTTCATAAGCATAAATTTCTTCAACTTCTTTAATGCCCAAATTTGGGGTGTAAATAACCAAATCAGGTTTATTTGCTCGAATGTAATTGGAGGCCTCGTTTTGGGGGATGAGTATTAGCTCGCTGTTTATTTCTATTTTATCAGGTTCGTTACACACCCCTACCACATTGATTTTTGCTGTAGTGCAAGATTCTAATGCTTTCTCCATTTTTTGAATATTTGGGAAAGCATCGAATATGTGCTCGTATGATTTTATAGCTTGGTGTAGTAGCCATTTTTTTGCATCAATAGTTGGATTACCGCCTGCTATAGCCATTTGAGTAATTGACGAACCGTGGTAGTTGGCATCGAATACCCAAATGTTTTTAGGAATACATTGCAAATTATCCAATTTTGAATCTGGTAGAATCGCAGAGACAAAAAGCTCGGCGTGATTTAAAAGCGTCGGGAGATTCTCGATTGTTTGATATTGGCATCCTAGCTTATTGGCAATTGTTTTTGCTTTCGATGCGGTTCTGTTTACCAAGGTCACATCAGCACCTTCTTTTAAAAGGCCATAGGCAACAGCTTTTCCTGCTCCACCAAGGCCTAGAAGTACGACTTTTAAACCTTTAATCGAAAGTCCCGAAAGTTTTATTGCTTCAGTTGCACCGTACCAATCCGTATTATAGGCAATTAACTTACCCTCTTTGTTACAAATCGTATTTGCACCACCAATAAACTGAACTTCTTCCGAGAGTTGATCTAAGAGCGGTATTATCTCCTCCTTGAAAGGAGCAGTAACATTTGCTCCTTTTAGATTTAGGGTTTTAATGGCATCAACCAAGTCGGACGAGGAGTTTACCCTAATTCTAGTGTACAAACCCTCACCTCCCAATAATGAATTAAACATCAGGGGGCTTTTGCTGTGTAATATTGGACATCCAAAAACGGCAAGTAGGTTATGCATCACCCTCGATTATTTTGTAGATGGTACTCATTTCCACGTCGGTCATTTGTCCTGGTGCTGTTTTTGAGGTGTTTGGTGCAGCAAAGGTAAATGGGGCACCGAGCAGGGGCGAGGCTATTCTGGTTATCTTTCCTTCATCTCCCATTCCTAAAGCAACTAGAGATTGATAATGCTCATATAGACTTAGAATTCTGGCTGCATCTGCTTTGTTTTGTACCGTTGTTGCTATTTTTACGATATCAGCACCTTCCTTAATAATCAAATTTATGATTGCATGTAGCTCGTTAGTGCTTGGTGTACATTCGTAGTTGTGGTACGAGATAATAACCCTACAACCATGTTGACAAGCAAGTCCCATCATTTCTATTTTTAGAGATATAGGCGATTCGACTTCTAAATCAACGAAAGCTGCTCCATTTTTAATGGCCATTTGTAGCAATCTTTTTTGCTCATCAGATCCCATTGCTTGTGGGCGGCAGGTGGCAATAAGGTTTGGATGCGAACGAAAGATTTCGGCAACCTCATTATCGCTTAACTTCATTAAATCAAGACGGATTTCTGCCATTTCACAAGCAGAAAGTTTGCTCATAAGAGGTTGGAAATCGATATTCCCAAAGCTGGTGCAGATCATAGGGATGCCTCCATTTCGTTAAAGTGATCGTGAAGCTGCTTGGTGCTTAATAGTTCAACTTTGGCAGACCCAATTCCTTCCATCAGAATAAAGTGGATGGATGACATTTCTTTCTTTTTATCTTTTAGCATGTAGCTATATGCCTTCTGTTTATCTAACGAAACGGAAGTTGGTAGCCCGAGCTTATTAAGCAAGTTAAGGAGGCGCTGGACTTCATTTTCATTCATTAGGCCGTACCGATTCGAAAGTTTTGCAGCGAATGCGAGTCCAATACTTACCGATTCTCCATGAGGTAGTTGGGTTGTTTTTTCAACAGCATGTCCCCATGTATGTCCAAGATTTAACTTCCGACGCTCGCCTGTTTCTCTTTCATCCATAGAAACGATTCTTGCCTTAATATTCACAGAATTTTCTACCACCCTACTTACAGTATTGGCGTCGCGTGCAAGTAGCTTTTCAGAGTTTTCTTCGATGAAAGAGAACATTTCGGCATCAGCAATGAGGGTGTGCTTTACAGCCTCGGCGAGGCCACTTCTGTAGTCGCGCTCATCGAGGGTTGTTAGCATATTGGGATCACAAATAACGAACTTAGGCTGATTAAAAGTTCCTATGATATTTTTAAAGCCATCCAGATTTACCCCATTTTTGCCGCCCACGCTAGCATCAATCTGAGAAAGAAGGGTGGAGGATACAAAGCCAAACTTAATTCCTCTCATGAAAGTTGAGGCAACATACCCAGCAACATCACAAACAAGTCCTCCGCCAACTGCCAAAATGAAAGAGCTGCGATCGGCGTTGTTTTCTAGCAGCCAACGGTAGATGGTTTCAACTGTTTGCAGGGTTTTGTGCTCTTCTCCCTGCCCAATGGTAAAAGAGGGATACGCTGCAAAGTGTTGGCCATAAAGATGCTCTACCTTTTTGTCGGTGAGAACGTAAACGCCAGTCGAAGGCAAATATTTACCAATATTGGCGATCGTTTCTCCTATCAAGATGGACGATTCTGCATCTGTCCCTTTTACTTTTACCTCTACCATCATTTTTATTCCTTTTTTTTCGTAATGTTAATTTGATGGTTTATTGACTCCTCATGAATAGACTGAAATATTTCAGATATAAATTTGTCACTCAATCCTTTGTTCGCCCCTTTGTTTATCATCTTAATGATAATGTCGCTCCATCGGGTAGATTGCAATATACTGATATTGTTTTCCTTTTTGTACATCCCAATCTTTTCTGCAATTTTCATTCTATTTTCTAGGATGCTTAAAAGTTGATCGTCAAAAGAGTCTATTTGCAGGCGAAGCTCCTCCAGGGTACGGTTAAATTGAGGGTTGTCGGTGGTTTCTGCCTTCATTTTTAGATTGCCGAGAATTTCGCCAAGGCGGAGTGGAGTTACCTGTTGCTTTGCGTCGCTCCATGCTGCGTCTGGATTGCAGTGCGATTCGATCATTAATCCATCTAGGCTGAAATCCATTGCACGTTGCGCAATCTCCTCGATCATAGTTCTATTTCCACAAATATGGCTAGGATCTCCGATTATAGGGAGGTTTGGATGTAGGCGCTTTAGCTCGATAGGAATTTGCCAGTGAGGCGTATTTCTAAGTTCTGTTTTTCCCCAACTCGAAAAACCGCGATGGATGGCACCTAACTTACGGATCCCTGCAGCGTAAATACGGTTGATCCCTCCATCCCAGAGTTCTAAATCGGGGCTCAATGGATTTTTGACAAGAACAGGAATGTTTACACCCTTAAGAGCATCTGCAATTTCCTGCATGGCAAATGGATTGGCTGTGGTACGTGCCCCAATCCAAATTAAATCAACGCCATACTTAATTGCTTCGTACACATGCTGTACAGATCCAACTTCAGTTGCAACAGGAAGACCGGTTTTCTGTTTAACTTCGCGTAGCCATGAGAGCCCAATGCTTCCCACTCCTTCGAAGTTGTTAGGGAAGGTTCTAGGCTTCCATACGCCTGCACGGAATATATCAACCTTGTTTAAGGCTTTAATCTCCTTTGCTGTTTGCATTACTTGTTCTGCACTTTCTGCGCTGCATGGTCCTCCAATGATTAGCGGGCGTTCAAGTGTAATTCCAGGAAGCCATTCAGACATTGGAATTAAGTCGTTTAGTTCATTTGCTGCCATTGCTCTTTATTTTTTTCTTTCTAATTTTTTCGTTCTAGTACAGTTCTGATTCGGTTGGCATCTTTTATCATTTCCTTAAGGCCTTCTTCGTCGTTGTTGAGAATCTTCTTTTTGAATTGATTTAGAATCTCAATATAGCTATCTAAGGCTTCAAGCAGATGCTTTGAGTTTTCCACCATTATAGGTGCCCACATCTCGGGAGAACTCTTAGCCAGCCGGACGGTAGATGCAAAACCACTGCCAGCCATATCAAAAATTGAACTTTCATCTTTTTCAATGTCTAGCACGGTAAGACCTAACGTGAAGGAAGAAAGGTGCGAAATGTGTGAGACATAGGCTAGGTGCTTGTCATGCTCTTCCGAACCAATTCTTTTTAATTCCATCCCAATTTGAACAAAAAGGTCCTCCACCTTATTTACTGCATCTGGAGCGCTTTGTTCCACATCGCAGATTATGCCCAACTTGCTAAAGAATAGTCCTGAATGGGCTGCTGAAGGGCCGCTATATTCCGTTCCTGCAATAGGATGTGCCGCTACGAATCTATTCCGTCGAGGGTGCCCCTCTAGCTCTTTGCAAATCTGCTGTTTGGTAGAACCAACATCAAAGATAACACCCTCTTGAGGTAAATGTTTTAGCGCTTCTTTGATGATTGCTGGCATTGAGCCTACAGGAACAGCGACAACCACAATGTCCGATGCAGAGACAGCTTGTTCCAGCGGTAGGCACTGATCTACCAGCCCAAGATCAAGCGCTTCACGCTGGTGAAATGGGTTGTTGTCAACTCCAACAACTCGATGCCCCAGCATTTTTAAATCTAGAGCCATGGAGCCTCCTATTAGCCCAAGGCCGATTATGCTTATATTCATTTTAGTCGAGTTCAAAAGTACTTAAAATGTTGGCAGCCTCTTTCAGTGTTGGTTCATCAGCACAAAGAGAAATGCGTAAAAAGCGATTACCATTGCTGCCAAAAACAGATCCTGGTGTTATGAATACTCCTTTTTGGTACAGAATTTTATCTGCCATAATTTCTGCGTTTTCGATGTTGTCTGGTATTTTTATCCAGAGAAACATGCCCGAATGTTGTCGGGGAAGCTGGCATTCAATGTTGCTGGCAATTTCTTTTGCAATGGTAAGCCTTTTGGAGTATTCCGTATTTAGGAGGTCAAACCACTCCTGTTTTGCAGTTAGCGCAGCCGAGGCGGCCATCTGAATTGGTTGTGCCATTCCCGAGTCCATATTACTTTTAAAGGTAAGCACTGCGCCAATGTGTTCTGATTTCCCCGCAAGCATACCAATACGCCATCCTGCCATATTATGGGATTTACTCAAGGAGTTTAGCTCTAGCACCACATCCTTAGCCCCGTCAACTGATAGCATGCTTATCGGTTTCGAGTTAAGAATGAAGCTGTACGGGTTGTCGTGGCAGATCAGAATTTTATGCTTTTTCCCGAATTGCACGAGCTTTTCAAAAAGATATTGTGATGCTTGAGCGCCTGTTGGCATATGCGGGTAGTTTACCCACATCAGCTTAACCTTGCTCAGGTCCTGCTTTTCAATCTCTTCGAAATTGGGATGAAAATCATTTTCCTCCAGCAGGTTGTATTCTACGGGTATTCCACCTGCAAGCTTGGTTGCGGCAGAGTAGGTAGGATAACCGGGGTTTGGAATAAGGACCTCATCACCTTCGTCTAAAAAAGCCATCGAGATGTGCATGATGCCCTCTTTAGATCCTGTAAGTGGAAGAATTTCATTTGCAGGGTCTAAATCGACACCATAGTAGCGCTGGTAAAAATCGGCAAATGACTGTCGAAGCGTTGTGGTTCCTATGTAGCTTTGGTACCCATGTACGCCGCTCTTTTGGCTGGTTTCGCAAAGCTTCTCTATCATCTCCGATGCTGGTTGGAGATCAGGATTGCCGATGCCTAGGTTGATGATCTTGACGCCATTTGCTCTCATTTGATCAATTTCCTTAAGCTTCTTTGAAAAGTAGTATTCGCTAACTTTTTCGATTCGACTCGATGGTTTTACGTGCATTTTTTGCTGTTTAATTCGTTAGAATATCTCAGAACCTGCTTGGTATTCGCCTAATATTTTGAAGTAGGTGACGCTTTCGCTTAGCATTTTAACGGTGGCCAAATACTGCATGTAGTTGTTGTAACTCAGGTCGGCATGGAATACGTACTCCCATTTGGAACCCACTTTAGGTAGTGAGTGAAGCATTGTGAGGTTTACTCCGCACTCCGCAATGTCGTTTAGAATCCGAGCTAGTGCGCCAGGTTCGTGCTTGGCAGAGAAGCAAATGCTGGCTTTGTCCGATGTGGTGTTATGTATTCTTCCATTTTTACGGGTAAGAATAAGGAAGCGCGTATAGTTTTCTTTGTTGGACTCTATTTCTGGGGCGATGATTTCTAGCCCGAAAATTTCTGCTGCAAGCGATGAGCCGATAGCCGCTTTACCTTTAAGTCCTTTTTCAGCGATCTTTTTTGCGCTTAAGGCGGTATCTTCCGATTCCACTACGCGCATGTGCGGATGTTGTTCCAAAAAATCAACGCATTGCTGTATTGCCATTGGGTGTGATGCTACTTCTGTAATATCATCTAATGTTTGGCCTGGTTGTGCAATCAAATTTTGAACAATACGGAGGTATACTTCTCCGACAATTTGAAGTTCGGAATTTCGAAGAAGTGCGTAGTTGGGGAGGATTCCTCCTGCTACAGAGTTTTCAATTGCCATAAGTGCAGCATCTGCTTGCTCTGAGGAGGTTGCCTCTACGAGCTCTCTAAACGTAAGGCACTCGACGGTGACAATGTCGTTACCTAGCGCTTGGCGTGCTGCTATTTCGTGAAAAGCGCCTCTAACACCTTGGATTGCTACCATTATTGGCGATTCGTATTCTAATGTCATTGTTCTAGTTCTTTGAATTGCTAAATAAAAAAAGGCCCCAACCTGTGGGACCTTTATGTTTTGTTACTTCCTATTTAATTTCAGTATACACATAAAGATCCCTGCTTTCTCCAGTAATAGAAAAAGTAAAAGAAATACACGGTAAAGAAGGAATTCGGTGCTTGTCCTAATTCTGCTTTTGTGGGCGGTATATTGAGCTTGTTTTTCATTTGCGATTTTGGGTAAAAAAAAGAGCCCCATTTGGGGCTCCGCTATATGTCGTATTCGTTAAGTCTACACAATAGTTAAGCCCCCTCTTTTTTCAAAAAAGAAGTAATAAAAGAAATAAAACCAATTTGCTATTTGCTGACTTGCTTTCATCATTTCAATGCTTAACGATGCAATATTAATCGTTTATTCCTTCCGTGCTCCTGTATTGGTGAAGTAAATAGCTGAATTTAACTTTTGTTAAAAAGTTGATTCGTGGTGCTATTCTCTCAATTACAGGATCTTTCTCTTATTTAAGATATGCTTTCAGGAATTGTCCGGTGTAGCTTTTTTTGTTTTTGGCAACTACTTCGGGAGTGCCAGTAGCAACAACTACGCCTCCTCCGGCTCCCCCTTCAGGCCCCATATCAATAAGGTAGTCGGCAACTTTGATTACGTCAAGATTATGCTCTATAACGATCATTGTATTACCTCTGTCTACCAGCTTTTGTAGTACATCCAGCAGCTGGCGTACATCGTCGAAGTGGAGGCCTGTTGTTGGTTCGTCTAGTATATATAGGGTGTTACCGGTATCCCGTTTGGCGAGTTCGGTAGCGAGTTTTACTCGCTGACTTTCTCCTCCTGAAAGGGTGGTTGATGGCTGCCCTAAGGTTATATAGCCAAGTCCAACATCTTTTAGTGCTTTAATTTTTTGATGTATGGATGGGATATGCTCGAAGAAAACGGCAGCTTGATCGATGGTCATGTTTAGCACATCGCTAATCGTTTTGCCTTTATACTTAACCTCCAACGTTTCGCGGTTGTAACGCTTTCCGTTGCATGTTTTGCAGGTTACGTATACATCGGGGAGAAAGTTCATCTCTATAGTCTGTACTCCAGCCCCCTTACACTTTTCGCAGCGTCCTCCTTTTACGTTGAAGGAGAATCGTCCCGCTTTAAATCCACGAATCTTGGATTCTGGGGTTGATTCAAATAGCTTCCTAATGTCGCCGAACACGTTGGTATAGGTCGCAGGGTTGGATCGTGGGGTTCTACCGAGCGGAGATTGATCTACATCAATAACCTTATCGAGATGTTTAAGCCCTTCCAGATCCTTATATGGCATTGGCTCTTTTGTAGATCGGTAGAAATGCTTGCTGAGTATGGGGTGTAGCGTTCCGTTTATAAGCGTTGATTTTCCGCTTCCTGACACTCCCGTTACGCAGATAAAACTTCCTAGAGGAAGGGATACCGACACATTTTTCAGGTTGTTGCCTGTTGCTCCTTTTATGGTAAGGCATTCGCCGTTGCCTTGGCGTCGTTGCTCGGGGATTGCTATCTTTTTTTCGCTGCGAAGGTATTTTCCCGTTAAGGAGTCGGCGTTTTTAATCGTTTCGAAAGTGCCTGCAGCAACCACATCTCCACCATGAACGCCTGCGCGAGGTCCCATGTCTACAATATAGTCTGCTTCCTTCATCATATCTTCGTCGTGTTCTACTACAATTACGGAGTTTCCCGAATCGCGTAGCTGCTTGAGCGAGGTGATGAGCTTCATGTTGTCGCGCTGATGCAAGCCGATGCTAGGTTCATCTAAAATGTAGAGTACGTTAACCAGCTTAGAGCCAATCTGGGTAGCCAAACGTATGCGCTGACTCTCACCCCCAGAAAGGGTTCCCGAAGAGCGGCTTAACGAGAGATAACCTAAACCAACATCAATTAGGAAGCTTAGGCGCTCGCGAATCTCCTTTAAAATATCCCGAGCTATCGCTTTTTGCTTGCTATTTAGCAGCGGGTCGACATGGAGAAACCATTCAAGAAGGGTTTCGATATCCATGGCCGACAGCTCTGATATGTTTTTTTCTGCCACCTTAAAGTAAAGCGCCTCCTCCTTAAGTCGAGTGCCGTTACATTGGGGGCATACGGTATATCGGGTAAACTGTTCTACCTTTTTCTTGGCCTTTTCGCTATCGTCGTCGTCTTTGCTCAGGTACGCAATTATACCATCGAAGCTAAGAACGTATCCTGTTGTTCCCATTGGCGTTTCCGATAGGCGGAATGTTTCGTCAGAGCCGTATAGAATGATGTTCATGGCATCCTCCGAAATATCTTCGATAGGATCGTTTAGGGTAAAGCCATACTTGCGGCCAATAGCCTCGATCTGCCAAAAGATGAGGGCATTCTTAAAAGCTCCAATTGGCTCAATCCCTCCCTTGCGGATGCTAAGCTTGGGGTTTGGAATAATCTTGTCTACGTCGAGTTCCACCACATGTCCAAGTCCGTTACAGTGCGGGCAAGCTCCCTGTGGGGAGTTGAACGAGAAGGAGTGGGGGGCTGGTTCGTTGTAGGAAATACCGGTAGATGGGCACATCAGATGGCGGCTATAGAAACGGGTTGCATCCGTTTCGTAGTCGAGCACCATGATGGTACCTTTACCTTGGTTCATGGCGGTAACAACCGATTCGCGAAGGCGCTTGCGGTCGTCCTGTTTTACGACCAGCTTATCAACCACCAGCTCTACATGGTGAACCTTATAGCGGTCGAGCTTCATCCCCGCCTTAATTTCGAGGATATTACCATCGACGCGGGCGTATAGAAAGCCCTTTTTACTTAGCTGCTCAAATAGCTCCTTGTAGTGTCCCTTTCTTCCTTTTACCAGAGGGGCAAGCACCGCCGCCTTTTTGCCTTCCATGTTCTCGGTGATGAGATCCACAATTTGGTCGTCGGTGTAACGTACCATTTGCTCTCCCGTATTTTTGGAGTAGGCAATGGAGGCACGCGCAAAAAGAAGACGCATAAAGTCGTACACTTCGGTAATGGTACCGACTGTTGAGCGGGGATTCTTGTTGGTTGTTTTTTGCTCGATGGCAATAACGGGGCTAAGGCCAGTTATCTTATCTACATCAGGGCGCTCCATGTTGCCCATAAATTGGCGGGCGTAGGCCGATAGCGTTTCGAGGTAGCGTCGTTGTCCTTCGGCATATATTGTCTCGAACGCTAAGGATGATTTACCGCTGCCGCTGAGGCCTGTAATTACGGTTAGCGCGTTGCGAGGTATGGTTACGTCGATGTTGCGTAGGTTATGGACGCGCGCACCAAGCACATTTATTTCTCCTTCATCATGAAGGAGTGCGTCGTCAATGGTCTTATCGTTGTGTGTAGGCATTCTCTCTAAAACCTTCCTTTGGAATTTTAATAGTGTACACCTTTCCTGGGTTTTTAGGTAGGGTATTAGTTCTCAACCATGGGTTGTAGAGCTTTAACAGCTTATAGTTGGTTTTGTTTGCGATGGCAAAACTAGCTAAATCTTCGATAGTAGAGTCAACCTGAACCTGGGTGTATTGTAATGGTGGGTACAGGTCTTTTTTCGTCAAATCAAAGCCGTACGACTTAGGATCTGAAAGAATAAGCTTAAAGGCAAGCACCCTAAAAATGTAGCGTCCTGTTTCATCTCCAAGAAGAAGGTCGTAGTATGATGCTTGTTTCTGCCTTTCGATGTGGCGCTTTAGCCCTGTTAGCCCGATGTTGTACGAGGCGGTAGCCAATGTCCAGCTTCCTAGCGATTCTTTAGCACGGCTAAGATATTTGACGGCGGCTTCTGTTGCCTTTTCGACATGGTAGCGCTCGTCGACATTCTCGTTTACCTCTAAGCCGTACTGCTTGGCTGTACCTTCCAGTATTTGCCAAGGTCCTGCCGCTTTAGCTGGCGATACCACGTTTTGCAAGCTGCTTTCGGCAATTGTAATATACTTAATGTCGTCGGGGACGTTGTTTGCTTTGAGTATTGGCTCTATAAGCGGAAAGTATCTTGAGGCTTGCATCAGGTTAAATAGCGTCTGGGAGTGCCAGAACGTGTTCACCATAATTTCGCGCTGTAGGCTTTCGTAGGTATCGAAGTTTACAAGGGGAACAGGCTCGTTGGCGTAGCTCATCTCCTTAGGGATGGGGGGTAATTCTGAGATGGAGGCCGTGCTTTTTTTATCTCCCGTACCGTTATCAGCGCATGCAAATGCGATGCTGACTAAAATGGTAAGTGCGGAGGCTATTGCAATTTGGTATATTCTCATCTTCACTTTCTTATATGAACTGCAAATTTAGGTTTTAGAGGATGAAAACTAAGCAAATTATTTACGACGAAATAGAATCTTAGCTTAAAAAAGCTGCTATATTAGAGGAATGTTGTAGAGCAACAAATGCCCCAAAAACTTGTTATTAAGAGTGGCGTTTGGTGGTATTACGACCGGCAACTTTCGTTTTACGCAAGTAAAATGCCAGATTACCCAACCTCTATAAAATCTGACGTGTATGAAATCACTTGTTATTTATGCTCATCCCAATCCCTTTAGCCTTAACCATTCGATTAAGGTGGAGGTGGTTCGTTTGCTTAAGGCTAAGGGCGACGACGTGAAGGTTTCCGATTTGTACGAAATGGAGTTCAATCCGGTGCTAATGCCCGAAGATTTCAACCTTATTTTTAGCGGCACTGTGGCCGAAGATGTGAAGGTTGAGCAGGATAAAATTCGTTGGGCAGATAGGATTATTGTTATCTCGCCCATTTGGTGGACGGGGTTTCCGGCAATACTAAAGGGGTACTTCGACAGGGTGCTAACCTACGGTTTCGCCTATACGGTTGACGAGAGCGGATTTGGGCAGCCCCTAAAAGGGAAGAAGTCATTGCTGATATCTACCCATGGACAGCCGGAGTCGGTATACCATGATGGCATGTACAGCTCGTTTGTGGATACGCAGGACAAGGGTGTGTTCGGCTTCTGTGGTTTTGAGCTCGAGCAGCATAAGTTTTTTGCAGGCATTATGGGATCAACCGAGGAGCAGCGAAAGGCATTTCTGGCGAGCTTAAAGGATATAGTATAAAAAAGAGAGAGCCCCATTGGGGCTCTCTCTTTTTTATCTTTTCATCAGCAGCTCTCGCAGCTCTCTTTTCGAGCCTACAAAAACGTTGCGATCGACTCTGGTGTTTACCCCAGGTATTTTGTATCGGTCTGTTTGCTGCCAGAAGGTCCAGTCTTCAGGTTCTCCGTAGTAATCGGTAATCCAGAGAACGTAGTCTTTGCTGATTGACCCCTTTAAATATTTTTGGTAGAAATCGTAATCTAGGTAAATGATGGGCTTTACGCCGTAGTGGTTTTCCACATCTTTTAGCCACGACTTCACCTCGCTGATGATCTTCTTGCGCGAAGGCATTCTGCGCTTGAACTCGACATCGAGTACTGGAGGAAGGTCGCCCTTATCAAGCCTTACGGTGTTGATGAAGTTTTTGGCCTGATCCTTACCGGTTGATTTGTAGCTGAAGAAGTGGTAGGCCCCACGAATTATTTGGTGCTTTTTGAGCTCCTCGAAGTGATTCTTGTATAGCGGATCTCGAACGGTAACCCCTTCGGTAGCCTTTACGAACACAAAATCGATGCCCGAATCGGAAACCTTTTCCCAGTTAATGTGGCTTTGGTGGCGCGATACGTCAATTCCCCAAACAGGGTATCTGGTTTTGTCTACGTCAAAGTAAAACTCGTTGCCACCATCGCTTGATTTGCTGCCGCAGCACGGCATTATAATTAATGCTACCAGCGCTGGCAGCAGGGATTTCGAAAACTTCAGCCTCATTTTTTTCAACTAACGTAATAATGGCGGCAAAAGTAATTATTATTGGGCGAGTTACCCAGCATTAAAATCATAGAAAAGCTATTTTAAACTGTTAAATTTGCGTTCAAAATCCCAGAAAAGCTATCTTTGGCGCAAATCTAAGATGTAGAATGAAGATTACAAAGGAGCGTTTGTTAGAGCTGCTCATTTGGCTGAAAGATTTTGTAAAAAAGGTCGTTAGCCTAATTAAAGGACAATTCAAAAAGGCAAAGTCCTACAACTGGTACCAGAAAATCCTATTTTATATAGGTGTCGTTCTGGTTTCCATTTTCCTATTTGCATTTATAATTGACATCAATCTCTTTTGGCTATTCGGTCGTTCGCCCAGAATTTCGGATCTGATGAACCCCAACATGAACGTGGCCTCGGAGCTATACTCCCAAGATGGCCAGCTTATTGGGAAGTACTTTGTCGAAAATAGAACGCCTGTTGGCTATAAGGATTTACCTCCTGCATTGGTTAACGCCCTTGTGGCTACCGAGGATGCTCGCTTTTACGATCATATCGGGGTCGATTTTAGAGGTACCGTCAGCGCCCTATACTCCACCGCACGTGGCGATAGGCGAGGAGGGAGCACCATCACCCAGCAGCTGGTTAAGAACCTATTCAAAACCAGAGACGACTACTCTCGTGGGCTGCTAGGATATGTTCCGGGAGTAAAGGTTGCCCTATATAAGATAAAGGAGTGGATTACCTCGTTGAAGATTGAGCTCTTTTACGATAAGCAGGAGATCCTTACCATGTACTTCAATACGGTAACCTTTGGTAGCAACTCGCACGGGATAAAAACGGCGGCAGCCACCTTCTTCTCCAAGAAGCCGCGCCTGCTGAAGCCCGAAGAGGCGGCCCTTTTGGTGGGCATCCTTAAGGCTCCCACCTACTATAGCCCCGTTCGTAAGCCCGAGCGCGCCTTGGCTCGCCGTAACGTGGTGCTCGAGCAGATGGAAAAGTACGGGTATATTACCAAGGCCGTGTGCGACTCGCTAAAGAAGCTGCCGCTGGTGCTTGCCTATAACCCCTACGAAAACATCGACGGCAACGCCTCGTACATTCGCGATGCGGTGAGCAGCTACCTAAAGGCGTGGCTTAAGGAGAACGAAATAGACCTGTACGAAGACGGGTTGAAAATCTATACAACCATCGATCCTACCCTGCAGCAGTATGCCGAGGAGGCGGTGGCGCAGCAAATGAAGCTGCTGCAGCGTCGTTTTACATGGCACTGGGAGGGACGCAACCCTTGGGCCGACGATAGGGGCGTGGAGATTCCTAACTTTATAGAGGATGCTGCCAAGCAAACCTCGCGCTACTCTGCTCTATCCATTAAGTTTAAAGGAAACAAAGATTCGATATACTACCATCTTAATAAGCCCAATAGAATAAAGGTGTTTACTTGGGATGGCGTTAAGGATACCACCTTTAGCCCAATGGACTCGTTGCGCTACTACAAGAAATTCCTGCATACAGGCTTTATGTCGATGGATCCGAATACGGGTTACATTAAAACGTGGGTGGGCGGTATCAACTATCCATTCTTTAAGTACGACCACGTAAAGCAGTCGAGGCGTCAGCCAGGCTCGCTATTTAAGGCCTACGTGTACACCGCCGCTATGGATGCTGGTATGGGCCCTTGCGACAAGATGGTGGATAGATCCATCACCGTAAACTACGTGGAGAAGGGGCAACCCAAATCGTGGACACCCAAAAATGCCGACGGCCACTTTACGGGTAGCGAGGTGACGCTGAAGTATGCCTTCGCCAAATCGATCAACTCCATAGCCGTACAGCTAACCCAGCAGGTGGGTTGGGATAAGGTGATTGAGTATGCCCACAAAATGGGAATCACCACACCGCTGGCTAGCGTTCCATCCGTATCGTTAGGATCGAGCGATGTTTCGCTATACGAAATGGTAGACTCGTACGCCCCGATGATTAATGGAGGATACGCCGTTAAGCCGATTCTTGTAACAAAAATAGTAGACCGTAAGGGGCATGTCATTTATGAGGCTGCTCCCGAAAAGAAGCGGGTTATCAACGAGTACACCGCATTTTACATGCTCGAGATGCTGAAGGCTGGGCTAACCGAGCCTCGTGCTACCACCCAAGCGCTTTTCGAGTACGACCTATTTAAGTCGAACACCGAATTTGGTGGCAAGACGGGTACCTCGTCCAACCAATCGGACGGATGGTTTATCGGGATATCGCCCAACCTGGTATCTGGCTGCTGGGTAGGTGCCGAGTCGCGTGCGGTTCACTTCCGAACTACCGATACCGGCGAAGGCTGTAAAACGGCTCTCCCTGTTTACGGGCTCTTTATGGAGAAGGTGATGAAGGATGCGCGCTACCCTCAGTATCAAGGCAAGTTCGAGAAACCCAAGGGGAAGATTGCCAAGATGTATACCTGCCATACCCGATATGTTCCGCAGAGGGACTCGCTGGATGGGCTGCTCGATAACGAGCTCCACCTCGACGACAATCAGGATGGCGCAGCCACTCCACCTAACGACGAATTCTTTAACTAGGCATATAGGCCCGCAGCAGTGCGGGCCTTTTTATTTATCGCAAGGGCGGTACACGCCGCATCGGCTCCAAATGTACTTCCCTGTTGCTATAGGAGTGCTGTAGGGGCGCGATGCTCGTATTTCTACTTTATAGGTTGGATGCATTAACGGCCCTGCCTTGCCCCGACACCTATTCTACCATAAAACACCGTTCGGGATACGTTCAGAACCCCTCCGTTTAGGTTGTGTAACCCCAACGTTGTGGTCCACCAACCCCAACGATGTGGTTCCCTAACCCCAACGATGTGGTTCCCTAACCCCAACGATGCGGTTCACCAACCCAAACGTTGTGGTTACCTAACCTAAACGATGTGGTTGTACAACCCCAACGTTGTGGTTCCGTGACGAACCGATGTGGTTCCGATAGCCATCGTTCCGTCAAACTACCCCATCGTTCCGTCAAACAACCACAACCGAGGGGTTAGCTAACCCCATCAATTCGTCAACTTAAGGCAACGTTGCGTCAAAACATGCCTCCGTTTGGGTTACATAACCCCAACGTTGGGGTTACTGTAGCCGAAGGTTTATATAATTTGACGCAACGATGGGGTAAAACACCCCAACGATGTGGTTACCTAACCTAAACGTTGGGGTTCACCAACCTAAACGATGTGGTTGTATAACCCCAACGATCGGATAAGTTGGGGCAAGAGTAGGGTAAATTGGTGGAGCGAACTTCTGTAGAGTTAGTAAGATTTAAACCTCTTTGATGGCGGGAAACTTGATTAGCGCGCTTACGCGTTAGTGGCTCCACAAAACAAAATCGGGCCTCCAATGGAGGCCCGATTTGTTTTCGTTTACTGAGCAAAGAAGTATTCGTAAAGCTCGTTTATATCCTGTGTGGTAAAGGTCGATTTCTTATCGAGGAAGTCGTTAACCGTTTGCTTGAGCTCCTCGTAGGAGATGTCGCCATCCCTATTCTTATCTACGCTGGCAAACTTGGTGGGCATTGCGCCCTTTTGCTTGTACTTTCGGGCTCCTCTGTCCGATAGGGTAACGGCTGCATCCTCGCGGCGTACGGCACCAAACTGGTTGTCGAGTATGGCAAAGTCGTCCTTCGAGATGGCAACCCCCTTGCCGTTTACGTTTGTTCCGAGCGGGGTGCTGTTATCCTGGTCGAGGTAGTCGGGTACGCCGTCGTTGTCCTTATCCAGCGGGCAGCCCTTCTCGTCGACCTCCACGCCCGATGGCGTATCGGGGCACATATCGTCGAAGTCGAAAACGCCGTCGCCATCCTGATCCATGGTAAGCGCATCCTCATTCTCGAGCACCTGCATGTAGGTTTTGCGCCTAAATGTTTTAGGGTCGGAGAAAAGGTCGAGGTTGAGGCTTAGGTAGGTAAACAGGTAGCTATCGGTTTGCGAGTTCGTTTTTTTTGCGTACGAGTCGGGGCGGTTGGTGGGCGATACGTTGTCCAGATAGTCGGAGAACGTATAGTTGTAGGTTGCACCAAGACGTATGGCTACCCTATCGTGCAGCGCATAGTTAA
This sequence comes from Alistipes sp. ZOR0009, assembly GCF_000798815.1. Taxonomy (NCBI): domain Bacteria; kingdom Pseudomonadati; phylum Bacteroidota; class Bacteroidia; order Bacteroidales; family Rikenellaceae; genus Alistipes; species Alistipes sp. ZOR0009. Next base: position 136,503 of record NZ_JTLD01000033.1, read on the forward strand.
GCCCCGCATCCACCGGTATTGTAAATGATGTTTCGCCGTACTTTGTTCCTTTCTTCTCGCTTTCTTTTCTAAGGTTTCGGTCGTACTTGCCCGTTAGGGGGTTAAGGCCCATGGGCGAGAAGTTGATGGGCGAAAAGCCAACCGAGAGGTACGGATTAAACTTGCCACGCTTGAATAGGGTGGCAAAGGTGTACTCTAGGTTTACGCCATACTGGTTAATCTGCGTCTTAAAGTTGATGTCCTTATCGTAGTAGCCCGATATCTCGCCGTTTATCCAAAACACATTCCACTTAAAGTTGTGCTTGCGATCTATAAAACCCGATAGGTTGAGCTTAAAGGCGGGCTTTCCGAGTAGGGGAGAGTTTCCCTGATTTTGCACGTCGCCCCAGAATGTCATAAACCCGGTGCTAAGCCCAATAACCGGACGGTAGGTCGGGTTTTCGACCTCCACCTCTGTTCGGAGCTTATCCTGGTAGTACTTTTCCAGCAGCTTGGTAATCTCATCGTCCTGCGCGCCTGCAACGCTAGCTATGGCAAGAAATGCGACTGCTGCCGTAATTTTTTTTATAAAACGCTTCATCCAACAACCTAATTTTTTTCTGATGCAAAAGCATCCTTAATGCTAATCCGTACACCCTTGCTATTGTAGGGGGCTATAAATACGTCTTTAATGCCATTACTTTTTGCCTTATTCTTGGCATCCAGCGCCTCCTGGTACGTTTGGTAAGGGCCAATTAAGTAGCGTATAAGACCATTTGCTTCCTCCTTTGCGAAGGAGCTTAGTATTTTAAATTTCTCGTCGGCACCTGCCTTGTCGGCCTCCTTGCTAACAGCGGCCAGCTGCACCTTAAAGATGACGCCTTCTACAGGCTTTTTGCTGGTACTTTCGTTGGCCTCCTTGGTGGTTTCCTTGGTTACGGTTTTCGAAGTCTCTTTGGGGGCTTCTTTGGTTACCGCTTTGGAGGTCTCCTTGGCTGGTTCGGGCTTTTGGGTATCAGGTTTTGTTGCCACAACAGGGGTGGTGGTCGCTGGTGCTTTGTCGTCAACCTTTGCTGCAGCCTTCTTCTCAGCGGCAGGTTTTACCTCTTCGTGTGGAGCCTTCACTTCTGCCGTTTTGGTTTCCTTGCCAGCTTGCTTTGCAATACCTACATATTTAATAGGTATGTCGCGAGCGCCGCCTTGCGAGGTAGCGGTGCCAACCTCGGAGCCAAGTGCAAACTTCTTGATATCGTCCTGTACTTGGGCAACCTCGTGCACCTCGGTATTGTCGCCGTTGATAAAGGCAAAGTACCCGCTGATGGTAGGTCGGCTGGTTGCCGTTGTTGCGCCTTTGGGTTTCAGCCTGTAGCTAACAAAGTAGCGGGTTTGGCTGGGTAGCTCGAGCCAAAGGAATTTTACCTTTCCCTCCTTAAAGTCGAAGATTCCTCCACGTGTCTCCACCGGTTCGGCGGTATACCCTTCGGGGATGGCCTCCTCGAGCTTGGCATATTTGGTGGCATTGCCCTTATCTAGCAGTATGCTTACTAGGTACGAGTTACTTTTTGGGTCGAAGTTGGGTGCCTGCCTTAGCGCCTTCGATACCATTTTTACCGACTCCATTTGCTGGGTTGCGGGTACAAAGGTTAGCGTCCTATCTTCGGCAGGAGTTTCTTTGGGTTTGAAGTTCTTTAAGTCTACAACCGTGCTTGGGTTTACCCCTGGCGACTGGGTGATGTCGACCAAGATGGCTTCGGCTGGTATGTTTTTGGTGATATTGGCAGAGGTAATGCAGATAAACGAGCCGCCAATGGTTAGGTCTCCCTTAATGTTGGTGTGCGTTTTAACCTTAAACGAGAACTTTAGCGAGGTAGTTTTGGGAAGACGGTACCACATGAGCTTTAGCACCTGGTTGCTAAACTCAAAATCGGCATTAGAGCAGGTACCAGGTTCAATGCTGATACCTTGAGGAAGCGCCAGCTGGTAGCGGGCAATCCCTTCTATTTCATTTTTTGCTATTTCTACGTTAACTGTAAAGGATGTCCCCGCAACAACCTGCTTTGGAGCCGTAATTATTAACGACGGATTATCTCCAGCACTTGCATAGGAGCTCGAAAGCAACAAAAACACCACCAACATTCCCAAAAAACGCACCATTCCCTATATTTTGGTTACTTTTTAATCCACGGAACTAATGTAATTTGATGAAATTACATCAAAAGGAAGCTTAAAAATATAAAAGAAAATCAGAAAAAACAGGAACACCAACGCTCTCTACCCTTTTTTTATTTAGGGTAAAGCGCGTTGGTGTTTGTAAGGGTCATGTATTAAGTGTAATACGATTAAAACTTAAAGCTGCTTCCTCCTAAAAATTCTCTTAAAATAGATGTAGGCGGAATTTCGTTTTCGGCAAGAGGGACAAAGTATCCTAAGAACTTAAGAAGCCGATGGGCCTCTGCAAATTCGTGTGCAGTGGGCGGAACTTCCCTAAGAAGCGGCTCGGCATAGTGCTTCAGCACGGCCAGCTCGTAAAGGAGCGCCGAGTTGAACATCACGTCGGCGTACTCTTGGTAGGGAAATATGTTTTTATCCTCTCCTTTTCTTACGCTTGGCCAGCGCTTTATGGTGTCGTACGCCGAGTAGCTGCGGTAGCGCGCATCTCGAACAATACGGCGAATAAGCCGGTTGTCGGTGGTCGGTATGTGGTTGTGCCTATCCATCGAAATGGAGGTTAGGGCAGAGAGGTAGATTTTAAACTTTCTCCGCTCCTCTATTTTTGAGGTAAGCAGCGGGTTTAACGCGTGGATGCCTTCCACAACAATTATGCTGTTCTTCTCTAGCGCTAGGGTATGCCCATCGTACGTGCGCCTTCCGGTTGCAAAGTCGAATCGGGGCACCTGTATCGACTCTCCGTTCATAAGGGCGGTAAGATCTTTGTTGAAGAGATCGATATCTACGGCGTAAATGGATTCGAAGTCGTAATCCCCATTCTCGTCCTTTGGGGTATGCTCTCGGTCTACAAAGTAGTCGTCCATGCCAATTACAACTGGCTTTAATCCAAGCACCCGAAGCTGTATGGCCAGCCTTTTGGAGAAGGTTGTTTTTCCGCTGGATGATGGCCCTGAAATTAGAGCTAGCTGCACATCCTTGCGGCAAAATATTTGGTCGGCAACTTGGGCAACCTTTTTTTCGTGGAGCGCCTCTGCCACCTTAATAAGGTCGCCGCCGTTTCCGTCTAGTATTATGCGGTTGATATCGCCAATCGTTTCTGCTCCAATAATTGTTAGCCAATCTTTTTGCTCTTGGAATACATCGAACATCTTATTCTGAAGGATGATATCCTCGAGCTTTTCGGGGTTGTCCTTTCGGGGAATCATCAGCAGCATTCCTTCGAAGTAGTTAACCAAGTCGAAGTTGGTAAGTAAGCCTGTCGATGGAATTAGCTCTTCGTAGTAGTAGTCTATGATGCCGTTTAGGAAGTATACCGAGGTAAATAGCTTGGGCTTAGTTTTTAGAAGCTTCACTTTTTGGAGCATACCTTCCTTTTCGAACATCGGTATTGCATCCTCGGTGAGCATTTTTTCGCGTCGGAATGGCAGGTTTTCGTTGATAATCTCCTTCATCCTGTTCGATATCGCCATCACGATTTTGGGGTCGATGCTTGCCATTCCCTCTATTTCGCAGTAGTAGCCTTTCGATATGGAGTGCTCCACCCGAAGGTTTTTGCCCGGAAGAATCTCCTTGATCGCCATCGATAGCACAAAGAAGAGCGAGCGTTCGTACATTCTTCGGCCCGAAGGATGATTTATGTCTATAAACCGAACAACCTTTGGTGAGAATACTTTGTAAGAAAGTTCCCGGAGCTTGTTGTTTACGAAGGCGCCAAGAATAGGTTGCTTTAAGCCAACGTTAAGCTGCTGCGCGATTTCTCCAAGCGACATTCCTGGATCTATCTTCTCTCTTAATCCTACATTTTCGACTATAATTTCAACTTTGTGCTGCATCATCATATCTTTTTAAGCGTAGATAATTGAATGTTTTGCCTTTTGATCGAACTTTGGCAATGTATAAAAATAAGCGTTCATCTTGATTTAAGCTGTTTTAAAGTTTTTATGCGGATATTTCACAAAAAGGATGGATTTGTTTCGTATCTAAAATCTTTACTATATATTTAAAGTCAGGTTGTTGACTTTTTAAAAGTGACGATTATGAACGAAGAGTTTCTTCAGTTTTTGTGGAAATTTCAGCTTTTCGATGTTGAAAACCTGTACTGCACTACGGGCGAAAAGGTGGTGCCTCTCCATGTTGGTAGCCACAACACTGCTGCCGGGCCCGATTTTTTCAATGCAAAGATCCAAATTGGCGAGGAGGTTTGGGCTGGGAATGTTGAGATTCATCAGCGAACATCAGATTGGGTGCGGCATAACCATCATAAAAATAAGGCGTACGACAATGTAATTCTACATGTTGTTGCTCATGATGACGACTCTACTATACATAGGACAACCGGTAGCCTCATAAAGTGCGCTGTGATGAACTTTAACTCGCAGTTGGAGGAGCGCTACCGCGAAATACAAAATTCAACCGGCTGGGTGGCATGTGAGCCGCACATCAAAAAGGTCGACGAGTTTGTTGTTAAGCAGCTGATGGGCCGATTGCTGGTGGAGCGGCTGGGGAAGCGGGTAGAGGCCATACAGCAGGAGCTGATCCGAACTTCGAAAAATTGGGAGGAGGTATTTTACATTTTCCTGTTGAGAACCTTTGGTTTCTCCATAAACGCCCTTCCGTTCGAGCTGCTGGCTAAGTCGCTTCCTTATCAGCTGATCCTAAAGCATCGTAACCGAAGAATGGCCGTAGAAGCGCTGCTTTTTGGGCAGTCGGGCTTGTTGGAGAAGGTTGTTGATGATGAGTATTACCGTAGCTTAAAAGCGGAGTATGCTTTTTTGCGCGCTAAGTATAAGCTAAAGCCGCTGGAGGGCAGCTTGTGGAAATTTTTACGCACTCGTCCCCATAATTTCCCAACTATCCGCATCGCTCAGCTTGCTGCCGTGCTATGCCGCGAGGTGAATCTTTTTTCGATGGTCATTTCGTGTAGAAACATTCAAGAGTTTAAGCGTTTTTTCGAGGATGCCGAAGTGTCGGATTACTGGATCTCCCATTTTGCATTTGGGAGCCCTTCTAAAGGTCGCTCAAAATGGCTGGGCGATAGCGCTCTTAACTTGCTGGCAATAAATCTCTGGATTCCTTTTGTTTTTGCATATGGCCATTTTAACGATAGCTACTCGTTTAAAGAGCGAGCCTTGGATTTGCTTGAGACTATTTCTCCTGACGACAATTCGCTTATTGATAAGTGGAGGGAGTTGGGGATGCCCACAGGTAGCGCCTTCTACACTCAGGCGCTGCTGCATCTAAAGAGCGAATACTGCGATCTGAAAAAATGTCTGCACTGCTCGATAGGCAAAAAAATAGTGGAGGGGGCATCTTAAAAAATCTGAATGGTGGGCTTTTAGATAAAAAATATCGCTTAAATATGAGCGATTGGTTGTTAAGTAAAAAAATAATCAGTAGTTTTGCACGTCCTTTTTGTAAGGCGAACGTTATAAAAATTTTTAGAGATGAGCTATTTAACAGCAGAAAAGAAAGAAGAGATTTTTCAACAGTACGGGAAGTCTAATATCGACACTGGCTCAGCAGAAGGTCAGATTGCGCTATTTTCATACCGTATCAATCACTTAACCGGGCATCTCAAAACTCACCGTAAGGACTATGACACTCAGCGTTCGCTACTTAAGTTGGTGGGTAAGAGAAGAAGACTGCTCGAATATTTGAAGGATACAGAAATTGAAAGATATAGAGCAATCATTAAGGCTCTTAACTTGAGAAAATAATTTTAAAAGGCAATTGCAAAATTGCCTTTTTTTATACTCCCTTTTGTTAAAAGGGAGTATATTTGTTTCTAATACAGAGTTTAGAATTAAATAAACAGTTTATATGTATAATGCTATCCAGAAAACAATCGACCTTGGTGATGGCAGAGTTATCGAGATTGAAACTGGCAAGTTAGCCAAGCAAGCCGATGGCTCAGTGGTTGTTAAGATGGGCAAGACAATGCTTCTTGCTACGGTTACCGCCGCTAAAGATGCTAAAGAGGATGTTGATTTTATGCCTCTATCGGTTGATTACAAGGAAAAATTTGCAGCTACAGGGCGTTTCCCTGGTGGCTTTATGAAGCGTGAAGCAAAGCCTTCTGACTACGAAATTCTTGTATCTCGTTTGGTAGACCGAGCTCTTCGTCCGCTATTCCCTGATGATTTTCATGCAGAAGTTTTTGTTACCGTAAACCTAATTTCTGCCGATAAAGATATTATGCCCGACGCCCTAGCCGGATTGGCAGCATCGGCAGCATTAGCCGTTTCTGATATTCCGTTCAACGGACCTATTTCGGAGGTGCGCGTTGCCCGTGTTAACGGTGAAATGATGATTAATCCTACTTTTTCTCAGCTAAAGCAGGCAGATATCGACATCATGGTTGCCGCTACTATCGACAATATAATGATGGTAGAAGGTGAAATGAAGGAAGTTTCTGAAACTGACATGCTAGAGGCTATTAAGTTTGCGCATGAGGCAATAAAAAAGCATTGTACTGCTCAAATGGAGTTGGCTGAAATGGTGGGAAAAACCGTAAAGCGTACTTACTGCCATGAGCGTAATGATGATGAGCTTCGCGAGCAGGTTTGGACTGCTACCTACGATAAGGTATACGAGGTGGCTAAAGGAATGACCTCTAAGCATGAGCGTTCTGACAAGTTTGCGGCCGTTTTAGAGGAGTATAAAACCACTCTTCCTGAAGAGGTTCTTGCAGAAAAGGCAGCCTTAGTAGGTCGCTACTTCCATGATGTGCAAAAGGAGGCAATGCGTCGTATGATTATTGACGAAGGGTTGCGTTTGGATGGTCGTGATACCAAAACGATTCGTCCAATTTGGAGTGAGGTAGACTACCTTCCTGCAGCTCATGGTTCTGCTGTGTTTACTCGTGGCGAAACCCAGTCGCTTACGACCGTAACCTTAGGTACTAAACTTGACGAAAAACAAGTTGATGAGGTTCTTATTCAAGGAACTGAGCAATTTGTATTGCATTATAACTTCCCTCCATTTTCGACAGGTGACGCTCGTGCATCACGTGGCTTAAGCCGTCGTGAGGTGGGACACGGAAACTTGGCATTCCGCGCTCTTAAGCCTGTGGTACCTTTGAATCCAGAAAATCCATACGCAGTTCGTATTGTTTCTGATATTCTAGAATCAAACGGTTCTTCATCTATGGCTACTGTATGTGCAGGTACACTTGCGCTTATGGATGCTGGTGTTAAGATTAAGCGTCCAGTTTCTGGTATTGCCATGGGGCTTATCGCTGATAAGAAGACCGGTAAATTTGCTGTACTTTCAGACATTCTTGGAGATGAAGATCACTTAGGTGATATGGACTTCAAGGTGACCGGTACTGAAAACGGGATTACGGCTACCCAGATGGACATCAAGGTGGATGGTTTATCCTATGAGGTGCTATCTCAAGCTTTAGAGCAAGCTCGTGCTGGACGTATGCATATCCTAGGTAAGATCCTAGAAACAATGAAGGAGCCTCGCGAGGACTTCAAGCCTCACGTGCCACGTATTGAGCAGTTGATTATTCCAAAAGAATTTATTGGTGCTGTTATTGGGCCAGGAGGAAAGATCATTCAAGAGATCCAAAAAGAAACCAATACTACCATTACTATTTCTGAAGTAGACAGCAAGGGTATTGTTGATATCTACAGCGAAGATAGAGATGGGCTACAGGCTGCCGCTCAGAAAATTAAGGCAATAGTAGCTGTTCCTGAAGAGGGTGAAATCTACCGAGGTAAGGTTAAGTCAATTCTTCAGTTTGGTGCATTTGTAGAGATTCTTCCAGGTAAAGACGGGCTTCTTCACATTTCGGAAATTGATCATAAGCGTGTAGAAAAGGTTGAAGACGTTCTTAAGGAAGGCGATATCATTGATGTTAAGCTTATAGAGGTTGATAAAAAAACTGGCAAGCTGAAGTTGAGCCGTAGGGCGCTTCTTCCAAAACCAGAGCAGGCTCCAAGAGAACCTCGTCCTGATGGACCTAAAAGAGGGGATAGACCAGCCAATCCAAATAAGGCCGACTAGCATTATCGAATAGAGATAGAGGAGGGGGAGAATCATTTTCCCCCTTTTTTGCTAACAAGGATAAATGGAATAGGATATTTTTTGAACTTTTGGCCTAAAAGTTGCTTACTGTAGACTAAATGCCGAACGGCGTTTTTGTTTTTTAAAAAGAGCATTTATTTGTTGCATTATTTCGTTTTTAGCTTAAAGATTTATAAGTTTGCAAGTAAATGACCTGTATTTAAATAAAACTTTAATACAAAATAGACAAGCGATTATGAGAAACATTCGTATTAGCTATTTAGCATCGATGGTGGCTGCTATTCTACTTCTAGGAAGTTGTAGCAATCCAGAAAAGATGAAGAAAGCTGCTGATCAAGTGAAGGTGACTTGTGTTCCTACCTCATTGGAAGCTAAGGCTGGAGTGGTAAAGGCGAAGATTAACGTTAGCTTTCCTCCAAAATTCTTTAACAAGAAGGCGGTTCTAGAAGTAACTCCTGTTCTTGTTTACAGTGGTGGCGAAGTTCTTGCACCAACCAAGGTTCTTCAAGGTGAAGACGTAAAGGATAACTACCAAGTTATTAACTACGAAACAGGTGGTAGCTACGAGCAAGAAGTTGAATTCCCTTTCAACGATCAATTGCGCATGGCAACACTTCAGCTTCGTGTAAATATTCTTTACAAGAAGAAGTCAATTCCTTTCGATCAACCATTTAAGTTGGCAGATGGAGTTAGCGCTCTTTACACAATGGCAAACAACGCTGCTCAACCTATTTTCTACCAACAAACTTACCAAAGAGTTACCCCAGAGCAACAAAGCGCTGACATTCTATTTATGATCAACCAAGCAGTTGTTCGTAAGAAAGAACTTACAAAAGATCAAGTTAAGGCTCTAGAGTCTTACATTGCTGCTGCTAAGGCTGACTCTGTAAACAAATCTTTCGAAGGTCTTGCTATCAAATCTTACGCTTCTCCAGACGGTTCTGTAGAGCTTAATGATAAGCTATCTGCAAAGCGTGGTACTGAAACTAACAAGGCTGTAGCATCTGTTTTTGCACCTAAAAAAGCGAAGAAGGCTAAGGTTGCTAAGGGATCTTCAATCAATGCTCAAGTTTCATCTCTTGGTGAAGACTGGGACGGATTTGTTGCTTTAGTTAACAAGTCTAATATTGCTGATAAGGAACTTATTCTTCGCGTTGTTTCTATGTACAATGATCCAAACGTACGTGATCGCGAAATCAAGAATATTTCTGCTGCATGGCCAGATCTTAAGAACACCATTCTTCCTGCTCTTAGAAAGTCTAGCTTAATTGCTAATGTTAACAACATTGGTCTTTCTGACGATCAGATCAAGGCTAAGATTGCTAACAAAGACTTTACTAATGTATCTGCAGATCAGTTGGTTTATGGTGCAACTCTTTCTTCTGATATGAACTACAAGATTGCAGCTTACCAAGGTGCTATCCAACTAGATTCTAAGAACTACAAGGCAATTAACAACCTAGGAGCTATCTACCTACTTCAAGGTAAGGTTGCTGACGCTGCTTCTCAATTCGAGGCTGCTGCTGCAATCAACAATGACGGTATTGTAAAGAATAACCTAGGAGCTGTTGCTCTAGCTCAAGGCAAGGTTGCTGAGGCTGAAAAATTATTCATCCAAGCAGGTGATGCTGGTGAGCAGGTTAAGTACAACCTTGGTGCAATTGCTATAACTAAGGGTCAATACACTGCAGCAGTAGATTACCTTGCAGGTACAAACTCATTCAACCAAGCTCTTGCTCTTCTTCTTGTAGGCAAGACTGAAAATTCTGCAAAAGTTCTTGAGCAAGTAAATTCACCTAAGGGGTACTACCTAAAGGCTGTTATTGCTGCTCGTCAAGGAAACGAATCTGCAGTATTGAGCAACTTGAAGCAAGCTATTTCTGGTGATGCTTCTTTAAAGAAACTTGCTGTAACAGAGTACGAATTCCGTGCTTACCTTCAAAATGCAGCATTCCAGGCAATTGCTCAGTAACTGAGTTAAGATAAATAAAAAAGGCGATCCTTTAGGATCGCCTTTTTTTATAAGGCCATTTTTCTAAAAAAGTCCCACATAATAATACCTGCCGTTACCGACACATTTAGGGAATGTTTTGTCCCTTCTTGTGGAATTTCTATGGCGAGATTACTCGCCTTGACAACTTCTTCGTCCACACCTTTTACTTCGTTACCGAATATTAGCGCGTATTTCTCTTCTTTTTTCACCTCGAAATTTTGGAGCTTAATGCTACCTTCCACTTGTTCTACAGCAATTATGGTATAACCCTCTTCTTTTAGCTGTTTTATGGCATCGAGGCATTCGCCAAAGTATTCCCATGTAACGCTCTTTTCTGCGCCCAATGCCGTTTTGTGGATTTCCTTATTGGGGGGAGTTGAACAAATTCCTGTTAGCACCACTTTTTCAACTCTAAAGGCATCTCCTGTACGAAATACGGAGCCTATGTTGTTTTGGCTTCTGACGTTATCGAGAACGATTGCTATAGGGTATTTTTCGACTCTTTTGAACTCTTCAACATCTATTCTGTTTAACTCGTGTATTTCTAGCTTCCTCATTTTAATTTCAAAATTGAGGGGTAAAGATACAACAACCTAACATTTAAACCACTCCTAACTTTTATCAATATGAATCTACACGAGTATCAGGCTAAAGAAATTCTCACCGGATATGGAGTTCAAGTTCCATATGGAATTTTGGCGTATACACCTCAAGAGGCTCGAAATGCGGCAACGCAGATAGAGGATAAAACGGGCTCAAAACTCTGGGTGATTAAGGCACAAGTACATGCTGGTGGACGCGGTAAGGGTGGCGGTGTAAAGGTGGCCAAAACATTGGATATGGTCGAAGATGTTGCTGAGAAGATTATTGGAATGCATCTCGTTACGCCGCAAACAACATCAGAAGGAAAACTTGTCAGAAAGGTGTTGGTCACTCAGGATGTTTACTATCCAGGAGAGTCTGAACCCAAGGAACTCTATTTATCCATATTGCTTGATAGAAAACTCGGTAAAAATGCCATCGTCTTTTCGACCGAGGGTGGTATGGATATAGAGGAGGTTGCACATAAAACACCTCAGCTAATCCACAAGGAAGTTGTGGAGCCAGTCGGTTTACAGGAAAATCAGATTCGAAATATTGCATTTAAGTTAGGCTTGAGAGGAGAAAGCCTAAAGAACTTCGGAAAGTTTATTAGAGCGGCTTACGATGCTTACCTGAAATCGGACGCTTCTTTACTTGAAATTAATCCGCTTTTAAAGGCTTCTGATAATAAAATATTCGCTGTTGATGCCAAAATGAGCATTGATGATAACGCGCTATTTCGTCATCCTAATATTGCGGCTTATAGAGATAAAGACGAGGAGGATTTATTTGAAGTAGAGGCTTCAGAAAGCAACCTTAACTTTATAAAACTGGATGGGAATGTCGGGTGTATGGTGAATGGAGCCGGCTTGGCAATGGCTACAATGGATATTATTAAGCTTTCAGGTGGAGAGCCCGCCAACTTTTTGGATGTTGGAGGAGGGGCTAATGCAACTACCGTCGAAGCAGGGTTTAGAATAATTCTTAAGGATCCCAATGTAAAGGCGATTCTCATTAATGTATTTGGCGGTATTGTTCGCTGCGATAGGGTTGCTCAAGGTATTGTTGGCGCTTATCAAAAAATAGGAGCCATTGATGTGCCAGTGATAGTTCGTTTGCAGGGGACAAATGCTGTAGAAGGTAAGAGAATTTTGGATGAATCTGGACTAAAAGTTTTATCTGCGATATCCTTGCTAGATGCTGCAAAGCTGGTTAAGGATGCAGTTGGTTGAATTGTTTACTAGCAAAAAGGCTGATCATCTGATCAGCCTTTTTTATTTTACCAGTTAACGCTTTGTCTTCTTACGGGCATTGTCATACATCTGGCACCACCTCCACCACGAGGAAGTTCAGATCCATCTATTGTTACAACGCATTTGCTGTAGCTGTTGATGTCAACAATATTGTTGATTACGTCTTTTGCTCTGAGGATTTCAAATCCATGCTTATTCATTTGCTCCATGGTGTAGATGTTGCGGGCGTACCCCATCACTTTTCCTGGTGCAAAGGCAAAGAAGTTGGCGCCGCTATGCCACTGCTCGCGCTCTTGATTCCAAATGTCTTTAGTTCCTCCACAAACAACAGGCTCCAAATCCATTCCTAGCGACTTAAGTGCAACAAGCATATTGTCGACAGCCTTAATATCAACTTTGTTGTTGTCAATGGTGATATGCACTGTTTGATACTTGTTGTTCTCAAGGATAATTGGTTCGTAAACCATACACTTGTTGTAGTCCAGTAGAGTAAACACCATGTCTAGGTGGATAAATGACTCTGGGGTATCGGGTAGTTCCTGTACAATGATGTGGAACTTCTTTTTATTAGTCCTTTTCAGAAGGCGAGTTAAAATGAAGTCGATTCCTTGAGTGGTTGTTCTGCATCCATTGCCAATGAGCAATACGTCTTCTCGGGCTACAATAACATCTCCTCCTTCTATGGATATCGCTTTTGCATCCATGGAGTTGTATGGGTTGACCGTTGAGGTTATAAATTCACCAGAGTGGTTGAATATTGCCTCCATAATGATGGCTTCTCTATCGCGGACGCCGTTGGCCATCTTCCCGATTAAAACTTTGTCGTTTACCGAGATTGAAGCATCTCTAGTGAAGTAGAAGTTGTAAAGGGGTTGTAGGGAATAGCGATCTTTGCTTAAAAAGTTGGTAAGCGTATTACGCTTAAGCGGTAAACCTTCTACTAGAAGCTTGGCTAATGTGGGCGCTGGTAGGTCTATTAGATCTTCTACAAGCGGGAGAACCTTTTCTGACGCGCAGATATTTTGAATAAGAACTTCCTTGACCGTCTGATTCGATAGGGTTTTGGTTAGCAGGTCGCCAATTTCAAAAGTCTGAGTTACTTTACTTAGTACGCCTTTTACTTGCTGGTATTCCTTCTTGGCTACGGCAAGATTAAGGATATCGCTGTATAATGCCCTTTGAGCATTCTCTGGAGTCATATTCTCAACTTCAGCACCTGGCGTATGGAGTATAACGCCTTCCAGTACTCCAAATTCAGAGCTTACACTTACTTCCATGAGTTAATAGTTTCATTTTTATGAATGAGGCCAAAAATACGATTAAGGTTACACATTCCAAAACTAAATTTAGGACTTTTTAGGCACGTTGTAATGTGTGAAAAATATTTAAATTTAAACCAGTAAAGCATACTAAAGTTAATATTATGGGTTTCGGGTATTTTGTCTCTAATTCTTTGTTGATTTTCAAGGAAGTGGATGTCGGTTGTATGGCCTTTCGTGATTTCCATTCTGATTTTGGGCTCTTTTTTGTACGCGAAATGGGGCATACGAAGGTTGCAGATAATATTTTGATTTGCTGTTTACATTCGAATGTTATTGTAGAAGAGTTGATAGGAAACTCCATATGCAGCATAACCTTCTTTGTTCTGTTTTTATGCTTGGTGATGCTGGCTGCTTATCTCTGGATTGCGAACAAGAATCTTCGGCGGCAGGTTGCTGAGGTTGAAAATAGATTTGAGCAGATCAAAAAGGAGCAAGACGAAATTTTGCAGAATGTGACAAACAAGGAGATTGCTCTGAAAATTATGGAACCGATATCTCGGAACAACCTCATTCGTAGCTTAAAAATAAAAATCAAAAAGGTGCGCGAAAAGTTCACAGGAAAGGACGTTGGGGTGATAGATGGGCTCGTGATAGAGCTGAGCAAGCATGAGGAAACAAGGCTTTGGCTGTTGTTTGAAAAGAAATTTTCAGCTGCTTATCCTACTTTTTTTAAAAACCTGAAGAAAGATTATGCTGATTTGACGCTTGCCGATCTTAAGATATGCGCGTTGGTTAGGGTTGGAATTACCACAAAAGATATGGCCGAAATTGTGAACGTTGGGTTTAAGACCGCAGAAGCAATACGAACTAAGCTTAGGCGGACATTTGAGCTAGAACATAATGAGTCGTTAGGCGAATTCTTGCAGAAGTACTAGAAAGGGAAAGGATGTCGAAGCATCCTTTTGATTCCCCGTAATGCATATAAATTCAAACAAAAAAGCCACCGATAAATCGATGGCTTTTGTCGGGGTGGCAGGATTCGAACCTGCGACCTCCTGCTCCCAAAGCAGGCGCGATAACCGGGCTACGCTACACCCCGTCGTTTTTATTTTAAGACAAGCGACGAACTTGTCTCCGGTTTTTTGTCGGGGTGGCAGGATTCGAACCTGCGACCTCCTGCTCCCAAAGCAGGCGCGATAACCGGGCTACGCTACACCCCGTTTAACTGCGGTGAGGGGGGGATTCGAACCCCCGGTACGGTTACCCGTACGGCAGTTTAGCAAACTGCTGGTTTCAGCCACTCACCCACCTCACCAGTTTTTCGTGATTGCGGTGCAAAGATAAGGACATTTTCCAAGTTGCCAAACATTCGAGGAACATTTTATCTACATTATTTTGCCTCTACACCGATTTTACGCTTGGTTTTGCTCCTCATTGTTCTGAAAATTAAGAGAGTTGTTAAAAAATGACAATCCCCTTAATTTGTTTGAATAGGTGATATTATTCAATTGTAGCACTTATTCCGCGTAGCAAAAGCGCCTCGCGCATGGGTTCGAGATACGAGTATTCGCCATGCTTAACATCGCATTTTCCTTTTAGATGGGCCAAAAGAGTGCATTGTTCGGCCTGCTCGCTATTGTGGCGGCATACTTCAATTAGCGATTCCATTACGTGTTCAAAATCATTTACCTCATCGTTGTGAAGTATTAACGCGTACTTGTTGGTCTGTTTTTTTTTAATGTTTTCCTTCAAATCAGGAAAAAGGCTCTCCAAACTCATTGTAACCTCCCTATTGTGCTGCTTGGTTTAAATCTATTTTAGTAACAAAAGCTTCAACTAATCCTTCGGATATAAGCTTATCTTTTATTGAAATTGCTTGTTCAAAGTTATCAAAATTCCCGATGCTGAAAGTGGTGCTTCCATCTGCCAAATCGGATCGAATAATTTCTTTGTCGCCAAGATATCCTTCTGCAATCTTCTTTATGTTTGAAGGGAGTTCCTTGTTAAACGTGCCCAAAACAACTCGAAACATGAGCGAAGATGCTGTTGGAGAGGGTTGGTCTTTTATTGCAACCTTTCCTTCTTGCTGACGGGCTTTGGCTACCGATGTCGCTTTTTTATCGGCAAATGCTACTACAAAGGCATCTTTAAAGCCGTTAATCTTAACCTCGGGTAGCGCATTTTGTGCCGCTTGATAGCTCCTGAAAATTCCCGCATATACCTTCTTTACGGCTCCTTGTCCGCTTGTTTCGTAGAACATGGGAGCGAATTTGAAGAGCGAATAATTTAAATCTTGCGAGAAAGATCCTAACTGTATCGCAAAAATGATACCAGATGGTATTGTTTGGATACTTGGTATTTGAGCTTGTTTATTGTAGAGAGCTGTTGTCCCGATGCTGAATTCGCTGGGTAAACTTGCAGCGGAGAAGGTTATTGTTGGCAGGTGAACGTTGTCTCGTTTTATAGCACCAAAATCGTTTAACGGGGTATTTTGACTTGATGTTTCAGCAGCGTCAGCAATTTCGAGATCTGGAGCAAGGGTGCTTTTGATAGAGTCCGCTAAGGCTTTTTCGCCCGCTATTTGGGCCAAAAAGATGTTGAGCCTATTTAAAGATGCAGCCTCCACTTGGTAGGCTTCCTGTAGCTTGAGGTAGTCTTTCGGGGTATCGCCTGTTTGATCCATGTTGTTTCGGATACCTTTGGCTGCAAGATTATTTTGTATCGCAGCTTGGATTAAGGTTGTGTCAGCGCTACTGTTTATTCCTTTTGTGGTGCTTGCAAGGCTAGCCATCACTTCGAAGTAGGCGTTGTAGAACCATCCCCATTTTAGGGTTGCATTGTTCATTAGTCGTGCAGACAGGGCCTGTAGCTCCTCCATTTTCTTCCCGGCTCCACTTTTTTCTTCGCCACTTGAGGCTTCGTATATCTGCTTGATATCGCTAATCTGTGTAGTGGTAGATGCGATGCTATCGATCATTGCAATTGCGGCACCCATTCTTAACGGGGATTGCTTCAACTTCTCCAGCTGTTCAGTGCTAAGGTATCCTGATAGCTTACTGTTTAGCGCAAACCATTCGTTAACTATGGGTTTGGCTTCAACCTCAATTTTTAATTTCCCCGAAATGAAGTCTTGCTCCATGCTCATTGCTTTTTCTGTCAGCTGCGAATGCATGGTGTTTAGTTCTGCAAGCTTCTTTTCGTTGAGGTATATGAGCTTCTCGATATCTTTTCGTGAAGAATCAGGAAGGTCTGACCAAACCGCCCGCAGCCGTTCTATTTTGTTTACGGTAGAATCTGCCAGCATATCGTTGTTTGCTAGCATATCTTTTATTTTGCGGTAGCTGGCTAGCTGCTCTACCCCTGTGGCTGGCTTTATATTTGTATTGACTTCTGTTGTCTCGCTTTGTGAGGTTTCTGTCTTTGGTGCTAGCTGTAAAGACTGCATCTCTAATGCCATGGGAGCCGTAATTTCTAGATGCAGCGGATTTCCGATCTCACCAATTTTGAAAACGGAAAGGCTATCTGCCGATTTAGTGCTGCGCGAAGAGGCAAAGCATGCGTACGATTTATCGGGATTGGGTACAAATAGAAAATCATCATAGGGGCTGTTGATGGGAAAACCTAAATTTTCGGGGGCGCTCCATTCTTTTGACTCTTTATTGTAGGTTGCTTTGTAAATATCAAACCCTCCAACGCTGTATAGGCCTTTAGATGCAAAGTATAGGGTGGAATTGTCAGCGCACATGTAAGGGTAACTCTCGTCGAACGGTGAGTTTATCGAGCTAGGTAGCCGTTGAGGACGGCTCCATGTGTTGTCAGAAAGCTTTTCTATATAGTACAGATCTAAGCTGTTGGTTTCTCCCAGCCCATAGCTGGCGTAAACGGAAATGTCGCCAACTGCTCCTCCGTCTTTTTTCGAAAAAATTAGCGACTTATTTCCCTTTCGTTTATCTACGACGGTTTTTAGGTTATCTGGGATGGCGCCAAACCCAGCATCCTCAGCGTAGCTATCGTATGCCTTGTAGAACTCGGACGAAGGGACTTCTGCCGTAGCGATGGGGGTTACTTTAGCTGCGTACTTTAGCATATTTTGTCCGTTAGAGGCAGCGCTGGCAGCCATTTCGATGGTTGTTTTGGAGATATCGGGAGAGCCTCCGTTCATCATAAAACGTTTGTAGTACTCCAACGATTCGTCAAATCGGTAAAGGTAGCGGCACACCTCTCCAAGGTAGTAGTATACCATAGAGGGAACTTCCTTGGTGGAACTTATTTTTAGGTACTTATATGCTTCATGTAAATTTTCGTTGGATAAAAAGTAGGCCACACCAACTCGGTAGTTGAAGGTGGGATCTTCTGGAAAGCGGTTGAGTAGCGTGCGGTATATCGGGATAGATTGCGCATACTTCCCTTTTGCAAAAAGGTCGTTAGCCTCGGACGACGAGCCGGTTTGTGCCTCCCCCCTAAATCCCAAAAAAAGAAGTAGCAGTAATGTTAGGTATTTCTGAAGATTATGCATAGCCAGTTGAAATTTACCTCGCTAAAATAGCTATTCGTAGGGGTTTAACAACCTAAAAATCATCAGCGATATTAAAAAAGCCCATATTTTATCAGATTTATTTCTTAGTTTTATTGTAAAATTATTGGATATGGCAGCACTACAAATAGGAGATGTAGCTCCTCATTTCGAGGGACGCGATCAGAACGGAGAAAAGATTAGCTTGAGTGACTTCAAGGGGAAGCGTTTAATTCTGTACTTTTATCCCAAAGATAACACCCCTGGATGTACCGACGAAGCGTGCAGCCTGCGCAACGGATGGGAGCAACTCAAAGCTCAAGGTTTTGAGGTGGTTGGCGTAAGCGCCGATTCCGAGGAGTCGCATAAAAAATTCATAGCAAAGCATAGCCTTCCTTTTACGCTGGTTGCCGATACCGACAAGGTAATTCTGGAGGCTTACAACGCTTGGGGTGAAAAGAGCATGTACGGTAAGAAGTACATGGGGGTTATCCGAAAAACTTACGTGATTGACGGCAACGGGATCATCGAGCAAATTTTTGAAAAGGTAAAGGTGAAGAGTCACGATCAGCAGATTTTAGACGCGTACAAAAAATAACATTCCATAAAATGACCGCTGTAAAACAAGAAATTAACAAGGACAAGCTAAAAGCACTTCAGGCGACCATTGATAAAATTGAGAAGGATTTTGGTAAGGGGGCTATCATGAAGATGGGCGATAAGCCTACTCAAGATGTTCCAGTTATCTCTTCTGGTTCTATTGGCTTGGATGTCGCTCTGGGTATCGGTGGATATCCTCGCGGACGTGTGATCGAAATATACGGGCCAGAGTCATCTGGTAAGACAACGCTTGCCATTCATGCTATTGCCGAGGCTCAAAAAGCAGGAGGTATTGCTGCCATTATTGATGCCGAGCATGCTTTCGACCGTTTTTATGCCGAGAAGCTGGGCGTTGATGTGGAAACGTTGCTAATCTCTCAACCCGACAATGGAGAGCAGGCCTTGGAAATAGCCGATCACCTAATCCGTTCTGGAGCAATTGATATTGTGGTAATCGACTCTGTTGCGGCACTTACCCCTAAAGCTGAAATTGAGGGGGACATGGGCGAAAATAAGGTTGGCTTACAGGCTCGTTTGATGTCTCAGGCGCTTCGTAAGCTAACGGCAACTATTAGCAAAACCAACACGACCTGTATTTTTATCAACCAGCTGCGCGAAAAGATTGGCGTTATGTTTGGTAACCCCGAAACAACTACAGGGGGTAATGCGCTTAAGTTCTATGCTTCCGTGCGTATTGATATCCGTAAGAGCACCCAAATCAAGGATGGTGAGGATGCTACGGGTACGCGCGCTAAGGTGAAGATTATTAAGAATAAGATGGCTCCACCTTTCCGTAAAGCCGAGTTCGACATCATGTACGGCGAAGGTATTTCGAAGATTGGTGAAATTATCGACCTTGGTGTGGAGTATGAAATTGTGAAGAAAAGCGGCTCGTGGTTTAGCTACGGCGACACTAAGTTGGGACAAGGACGCGATGCGGTTAAGCAGCTGCTAAGCGATAACCCCGAGTTGGCCGAAGAGCTCGAAGGAAAAATACGTGCAGCCCTTACTACGGTGTAGGGATAGCCTAAGCGATAAAAACAGGCCGTTGCTCATGCAGCGGCCTGTTTAGTTTTGCATCTATCAATATTTATTATCTAAAAGATAACCGCTATTTTCTTACTTTTGCAGCCAATAAATTAGGCGAGAAATGATATCTATCAATAATGTAACCGTTTCGTTTGGGGGAACCGACCTCTTTTCGGGCATATCCTTTATGATTAACAAGCGCGACCGTATTGGTCTTGTTGGTCGTAATGGTGCCGGTAAGTCTACCTTGCTAAAGGTAATTCTCGGCGAGCGCCAGCCCGATGGAGGGGTGATTGCTATACCCAGCGAGGTTACCATCGGATATCTACCTCAGCAGATGAAGGTGAACGATACCCGATCGGTGGTGGAGGAGACGCTAACGGCTTTTGAACACCTGAAGGCCTTAGAGCGAGAGCTCGAGGAGCTGACAACCCTCATTGCTTCGAGAGAGGATTATGAGAGTGATGAATACGCTAAGCTGTGCAGCCGGTTATCCGATGCCAACGAGCATTACCATATGCTTGGTGGAGGTAACCAGGAAGGCGAGGCAGAGCAGGCTCTTCTTGGTTTAGGTTTTAAGCGAGAGGAACTCGAGCGCCCTACATCGACTTTTAGCGGAGGATGGCGCATGCGCATAGAGCTAGCCAAGCTGCTGCTACGCCGCCCGTCGGTGCTGCTGCTTGATGAGCCCACCAACCACCTCGATATTGAGTCTATCCAATGGTTGGAAGCCTACCTGAAGGATTATCCTGGCGCGCTGGTGTTAATTTCGCACGACCGTGTTTTTCTGGATAATGTGACCGACCGAACCATCGAAATATCGTTGGGTAAGGTGTACGACTATAAAACGTCTTACAGCCACTATGTGGAGCTGCGCAAGGAGCGCCGCGAGCAGCAGTTGGCGGCCTACACCAACCAGCAAAAGCAGATTGCCGACACAGAGGAGTTTATAGAGCGTTTCCGCTACAAGGCTACCAAAAGTAACCAGGTGCAGAGCCGCATTAAGCAGCTCGAAAAGCTCGATATTATAGAGGTAGACGACGAGGATAACTCCCGTTTGAACATCAAATTTCCGCCAGCACCCCGATCGGGACAGGTGGTGGTGGAAACCAAGGAGCTAGGTAAGAGCTTCGGCGAGAAGCACGTTTTTAGCGGAGCCAATATTGTGGTGGAGCGCGGAGAAAAGGTGGCGCTCGTTGGCCGTAATGGCGAGGGTAAATCGACTTTGGCCAAGATTTTAATGGGCGAGCATCCCAAAACAAGGGGCGAATACGCGTTGGGGCACAACGTAAAGATTGGCTATTTTGCCCAAAACGAAGCCGATGTGATGGACGGAAATATTACCGTCTACGATACCCTAGAGCACGTTGCTGTGGGAGATATTCGTACCCGTTTGCGCGATATTTTGGGAGCATTCCTATTTCGTGGCGAGGAGGCCGATAAGAAGGTAATGGTGCTTTCGGGAGGCGAACGGTCGCGATTGGCTATGGCTCGGCTAATGCTCGAGCCTCACAACCTGCTGATTCTCGACGAGCCCACCAACCACATGGACATGCGCTCGAAGGATATTCTAAAGCAGTCGTTATTGGACTACGATGGCACGCTGCTGGTGGTATCGCACGACCGCGAATTCCTCGATGGGCTGGTGAGCAAGGTGTACGAGTTTCGCGATGGGGTGGTAAAAGAGCACCTCGGGGGCATTCAGGAGTTTCTCTCCAAGCGTAAGATGGAGCGCCTGCAGGAGCTGGAGCGCAAGGCAACGCCGCTGCAGTCGGGCAAGAACGACGGTGGCGTATCAGATGGTAAGCAGTCGTACCTCGAAAAGAAGGAGCTCGACCGCCAAATTCGCAAGGCCGAAAACCTTGTTGCTAGCATCGAAAAGCAGGTGGAGGAGCTGGAGGAGGCGGTTGCCCGCATGGACGAGATGTTCAGCAACCCATCCGACCATAATATAGACCCTTCCGATCCGGAACTATTTAAGAAGTATAATGCCCTTAAGAAATCCATAGAGGAAAAAATGTACGAGTGGGAGATAGCCCACGAGGAGCTGGAGGGGCTAAAAGGATAGCATTGGGGCGAAGTAACTTTCGCCCTTTTTTTATTCTGCTGCCTAAAGGCAACGGAAAGAGCCGTTTTCTTTAAGCTGTAAAAATGGAGAGTTGCCTCCAGCTTACCAACCAGCCTCCCCTTAAGTCGCAAGGCGTCCGTAAGCCTAATGGTAGCGCCGATAAGCGGTGCATTACGTCTATAAGCGCACTTGAAACCTTGCTGCACGGTGGATGTATCCTGCAAGAGTAGTTGAAATCTTGCTGCACGGTTGATATATTCTGCAAGAGTAGTTGAAACTTTGCTGCACGGCGGAGATATTCTATAAGGGTAGCTGAAACTTTGCTGCACGGCAAAAGTAGCCTACAAGAGTAGCTGAAGCGTCAAGGATAGGTAGCAAGCGTAACAAAACGGCACCATTTTGCAACCTTCGCTACGGCTATCCGTAAAACTTAATCGGATGAAATAGTATTAACCGATTAAAATCTAACTTTATGCTAAAGTTAAACGTAGCCCGTGCGCTAAAGCTTAAGGGGATTGACGATGTTACCAGCTACCTTAAAAAGCTAGGTTACCAACGCACAAAGGCCTACAACATATCCAACGGCAGGCATCGAATGGTGGAGCTGGCCGACATGGAGCATCTTTGCCTGCATCTCCGCTGTACGCCCAACGACCTACTGGAGTGGACGCCCACCAAGCCTACCGACGATATGGCCGAACATCCGCTGCAGGCCATCCGCCGAAAGGATAGCGCGGTGGCCCTGGTGGAGCTCGTGCAGAGCCTGCCTGTGGAGGATATGGCAGAGGTGGAGCGCTTCATCCTAGAGCGGCACAAGGGGCAACAGCCATCAACGTAAAAGCCCGACAGCATGGCCGGGCTTTGGGTATGCGGTGCGGGCGTTGGCTATTTCAGCGTAATGAAGTTGTAGTAGTCTTTTACGCCAACATCAAATCTTCCTTTGCTTAGAACCACCCGCGAGCCATTACCTCTATCTCCAGCTAGCTCAAAGTAGCCAGATATGATCATTTGGCTATATTTTTTGTCGATTAGCACCTTCTGGACACGGTTGAAGGTCAACTTTCCGGTGGTGATATGGAGCGGCTGCGTTGCGCCATCATCATAAACGGTAACAGCAACAGCGGGGTCGGACAACGAGATGGATTTTCCGTTGAGTGACTCTATCTCCTCAATAGCCTTAAGCGTAAGCGCGGTAGTTTTGATCGCGAGCACGGTTGTTTTCCCATTTTTATCGAAGTAGTTCTCGCCGATGTAGCCCTCAAAACGGAATTCGGTGCTGGTGCTCGATGCGTATATGGTTACTGGCTTCGAGACTTGCTCGTTGGTAAATGCCTCTTCGTTTAGGTAGGCTCCAAAGGTGTTGTAGCCCCACTCGGTGTAGGCGGGCAGGCGGGCGTCGTCGGGATCGGGAATAAAGATGGATTTTCGGAGATCGGACTCCCTGCTGCAACCAGCTACTGCAAAAAGGGCTACTATAAGGTAGGCTATGTTTTTCATTTTCTTAGTTTATGGGATAGGAGATGAATAGCTGCACGCCGATACCAGCCTTGCTGGTTACGATCGACGAGGTGTTGTTGCTGAGGATGTAGGCAGGAAGCAGCACCTCGAAGTTGGCGTTGAGGCTGTGCTCCTTGCCGAGCTTAAATCCGATACTGGGATTAAACGTGGAGAGGAACGACGCTGGAGCGCCAAGCGAATTGGCTACCAGATGCTCGTAGGGGCGCATGGTTGGGCTTACCAGATCGACTTTGGTGCGGTGTCCTACCTTGAAGCTGAGATCGAACCCCATTTTTACAAATAGCCGAAAAAAGCGGGGGCGCATGGTGTACATTCTCATCTCTAAGGGAATCCCTAGATAGTCGGCCGACTGCTTCACGTTTCTGGCTTGGGCGTATTCGGTGAGTGTCCCGTTTTGGTTGTAAAGAATGTAAAATTTGGAGGTGTTGCTACTTAGATTCCAAAAATCGTCGCGCTCAATAGTACTTTCGAAGTGGGTGTAGCGAACTCCCGAAAGTAGGGTCAGATAGCCATCGCTCGATAGGTATTCGCCTTTAATACCGGTATAGAAGCGGTTAAGGGAGGTTTCTATTTCGTCGTGTGCGGTGCTTTCCCATAGCGAGATGGAGTTGGTGGCTCTAATAGAGGCGCTCTCCCTAAATTCCGAGACGTAGGTGGATGTTCCACTTTCGATCCCAATCCGTAGTTTGCCAATTTCCTGCGCTTTGGCTTGTGTAAGCAAAAGGGTGGCACCAAGTATACATAAAACGTTGTTGAGGTATCTCATGCGGGAGCTTTTTCAGGTTGGTTTTTGCGAAGATAGCCGTTTTCGATCCGCATCGATTCTAAATTTTATATATTTTGAACGAATGGTAGAGGATTGTCTAGCTTTTTACCTTTTATGTTGTTTATCTCCTCATAAAAAATGATGCCATGAAATGGATTACGATACTGCTAATGCTGCTTGTTGTAGGTGGTGTTGCGGCGCAGCAGAAGGATGTCAAATCGAAAAAAAGAGGAAAAATGGAGCTACGTAAGCTAACACCCGAGGAGGAATACGTGATACTTAAGAAGGGAACTGAGCGCCCTTTTGTGGGAAAGTACGATAAGTTTTTTGATAAAGGAACCTACGTGTGCCGGCAATGTGGCGCTCCGCTCTACCATTCGGATAGCAAGTTTAATTCGGGTTGCGGCTGGCCTGCCTTCGACGATGAGATTAAGGGGGCAGTAAAGCGCACCACCGATGCCGATGGGCGTCGCACAGAGATAACTTGTGCCCGGTGTGGAGGGCATTTGGGGCATGTTTTCGTAGGCGAAGGTTTTACAAAGACAAACACGCGCCACTGCGTTAACTCCATCTCGCTGGAGTTTATTCCCGATAAAAAGTAGCCTTCGAGGCAATATGCACAGAAAAGCGAGGAGCCCCATTTAAATGGGAGCTCCTCGCTTTATATTATACCAAGATGTTAACCTTTTGCATAGTCCACGCAGATGCGCGCTTCGGTAATTTGCTTTATAAACTCAACCACCTTTAGGTGCTCGGGGTGCACGGCGTAGGCTTCCAGATCGCGAAGCGTGGTGAACTCGCTTTCTAATATCAGATCCCAGTTTCCTTCGGGAGTGCCAGGGGCGTTTATCCCTACGTGGATGTAACGGATCTCATCAATCACCTCTCTTAAACCTTCGAGCCGTTCTTTTGCTTCGAGCGCATTTTGAAGCTTACTTCTTCCGTTTACCTCACTCTTTAGTTTCCAGCAAACAACGTGTTTTACCATATAGCTTATTTTGCGGCAAATATATTAACTATGGCGTAAGTTTAAAGTAGGTAGAACTGTTTAAATCGGTGTGGTAGCATCTGTTTTACGCAAAGCGCTTGTGGCTGCATTGGCTAAAACGAGTAGGCTAGCCCAACGCTCAAAATCTCCTTAAACTGAATTTTGCTGATTACGTTATCGTCGTAAATCAGGTTGGTAGTAAGCGTGGTGGCCAAATATTTGTTTACCTTCATAAAGAGTATCATCTGCCAGTTGACGTCGATATTCTGGGGCTTGTCGTTGTAGCTGGAGAAGAGCTGCAGCGATGTTTCGATGTTTACGTTTTTGATGATATTCTCCTTCTTGTACTTTGCGGCAACTACAGCACCCACTTCCGATTTGCTATGCTCACCTGGCGTTACGCCAAAGGCGCCAATGCTCGAGAGGTAATCGTTGCGCACAAAGGTGTACTTGGCCGATATGGGCGAGATGAGAATGGAGAGCGTTTGGCTTTTGTTGATAAACTCCATACCCAACGAGGTAATCAGAAACGCTGGAGCAAAGAATTGTGAGGTAAACTTTTTTGGATCGACCCCGTAGTCGTAGCCGTTGGCAAATTGCGTTTGGAGGTTGGCGCGTGCCGAGTAGTACCAATGGCCCGACGCCTTATAGCCAAATTGGGAGTTGAGGCTAATTTGATCGTTCACCTTTTTTGTCCCCTTACTTTCGAGATGCTGAATTCCGTAGCCTAGGTTTACTCCATTTTGCCAAATAGACTTGCTCCAAGTACGAACAGCGTTTATATTGAAGATGCTGTTTAGGGAGTAGGTGTTTTCGCCTCCCGCAGTCCAGTTGCTCAGAGCCACCTGCGAAAACCCTATGCTTCCTTCTCCTTTAACTGCCCATCCATATTTAATGGAATCTTTAGGCGCTTCCTGTGCGCTGGTGTACGCGCATAGCGCCATCAGTGCTACCGTTAGTAATGTTAATCGTTGCATACTAAATAATATTTGCGGTTTAGTTGATAAACTGATAACCTAATCTACTTGTTCAGTTAACGTCTATTGTAAAATAAGTAACGAATTTTAGAACTGCCAAAAATGGCAAGTGGTTTCGGTCTGATTTTTGTTAATTTTGGAATTCAAAATATTAAATGAATGAGCGTAGCAGAGAACAACTCTACCATGCAGCAGGAGCAAGAGCCCGAAAAGATGAAGAAATCTCTTGGGGTAAGGTTTAGGGAATACTCCTTAAAGGTAAAAGATTTGATGGTTGACCCCAACGAGAGCGATTTTACGAAAAGTATCTCCATTTCGGTGGGCGTTTTTATTTCGATAGTTCCGGCTTGGGGATTACAGACCTTAATTGCTGTTGGTGCGGCTTTTCTGTTTAGGTTAAACAAGCCGCTGGTTATTGCGGCTAGCTATTTGAGCGTTCCGCCGATACTTGGCCCAATTTTGGTTTTAAGCATGGGGCTAGGGGCTTTTTTTGTAGATAAGGCGGTGCATATAACGTTAGCAACAGCCAACTACGATTTGGTAATGGCTGCGCTGCATCAGTACATAATAGGAAGCGTGGTGCTTGCGCTGATTGCTGCTCCCGTTTTTGGAATTCTAACCTTTGGAATTCTCAAGATATTTGTAAGAAAGCGAGCCTAGGTGCTCGCTTTCTTCGTTAATTGACTTTTTTAGGGGAGAGGGGCTTTTTCTCTATAATTTCACCTTTACTGTTCACCTTTGTTTTATAGGCCTGCTTTTTCCCATCGGTACCAACTTCGAAGAAAAAGTATTCGTTATCTCGTTCAACTTTTTTCTTTACGCTGGAGTAGCTGCTTTCTAATTCGGGCGAAATGGTTTTACCCATTTTCCGTTTTTCGTCAACCTTTCGAAGGAAACTTTTCAGCTCGTTAATTCCTTTAGGAAACTCCTTAAATTCGTTGCTATAGATATCGGAAATGCTATAGTAAGGGATTGTGCTTTCTGGATCGTACTCTTTGGCCTTGTTGAAGCTCTCTATGGCATCTGAAAATCTTCGAGTTTTTTCGAATATGTTGCCATACTCGATATAGCCCATAAATAGCTTGGTGTGATCGGGCTTTAAGTTGTCGATGGCCTTGGCAATATATCTTAATGCGTTTTTATTATCGTTAACTTCGTAGTACGACTTGCCTAGATAGTAGGGGATTTCGAACATTAAGCTATCCATATCTACGCTTTTGTTGTAAACCCGCTGTAAATATTCCGAAGCATCGAGATAAAATCCTTTTTTGAAGCTGGCAAAGCCGCCCAGCTTGTCGCAGTAAGTTTCGGTGCTATCACCGTCGTTTATTAGATTCTTTATGTAGGTAAGGCACGAGTCAATCTCCTCATTTCTGTAATGGGCGTTGGCAATATTGCGGCGGAGTAGAATTGCTAGGCGTGAGTTTTTGTCGGGAAGCTGTGCAAGCCCCATTTGGGCAGTAGCAATACTTTCAGTGTATTTGTTATTCGCTATTTGCGCGCTGGAAAGGAGAAGCACTGTTCCGATATTGGAAGAGTCGAGCTGAACTGCCTTTATGTAGGCCGGAAGCGCATTTTTTGATTCGTTGTTAGATTCGTATACGCGTCCTAGATTTCGGAAGTAGGATGCGTTGCTGCTATCTATAGCGCAAAGTCTACGAGCAAAAAAGAGGGCGCTTTGCATGTTTCTACTGCTAAGATAAAATTTTAGCATCAGGCTAAGGGCTTGCGTATTGTTGGAGTCGAGCTCGTTAACTTTTTGTAGGGAGAGCAGAGCCTTGTCCTCCTCGCCTTTGGCGAGGTAAACTTCGCTAAGCAGCAGGGATGTTTTCACATCGTTAGAGTCGAGTAGGTAGGCTCGGTTGAGGTAGTCGATGCTTTTGCTGTAGCTGTTCTTGTCCTTGTAGGCAAGCGCCAAACGACTGTACACCTTTTTAGATGGTTGTCCAGTTGACAGCAGCTGTTCGCCAAACCTGATTATGGCCTCTCTATCGTCGTTTATGATGGCGCGGTTGTACTCCTCGCGTTGTGCGAAGAGGGTAGTGCTGCTAAAGAATAGAAGTGTTGATACTAAGATTTGTAATGCTTTCATGGGTAAGCGTTAGATTCGGTTTCGTAGGATTAATTTAAGCACTGCCGAGGGGGGCGGCAGTGCTTAAATTAATGCTGACTTGGGAGACTTAATTAAGTGTATAGCTTAAAATGAAAGATTTAGGATTGTTTGTAAGAATGAATCGCTATACCTACTTTTTCCCAATTATGTTTGCGCCAGTTAGAACTTTTGATTCTGAGGTGCCTTCTACTACAGTCATTTCAATTACACCATTTTTCCCCTTTTCTCCATACTTTGCAACGGCACTTTCTCCTTTTAGAATAGTAATTTTATCTACGGTTCCGAGGTTGTTAACATCTCCTGTGTACTCTTTGCCGTTCACGATTTTGAGAACCTTTGATAGGTCTTCGCTCGTTTGTGTAGATTCGGGAGCCCCGTCGAACTTAAACTTAATAGGGAAGGTAAACGATACTCTTACTGGCTTTCCCTTCTGCTTTCCTGGATCCCATTTGGGAGAATTCTTAACAATTCGGATGGCCTCTTGGTTGAGAGAGGGATCTGTGCCTCTGAGTATTTTTACGTTAGAAACTTCACCTGATGCTTCTACAATGAACTGTACATATACGGTTCCTTGTATTCCTTTTTTTGCTGCCTCTTCGGGGTATTTCAGCTTTGCACCTACGTACTCCCTAAAGCCTAAGCTGGCCTCTTTACCATTGAAGGTGGGCATGTCCTCGGCAACTAAGTAAATTGCCTCTTCTCCTTTACCTTTTTTTGAGACCTTTGTCCAATCGGAGAGCATGTAGTGAATAGGGAAGGTGAAGGAAATTCGTACTGGCGTTCCTTTTATTTCGCCTGCTTTCCATCCAGTTGCTTGAGATACTACTCGTATGGCCTCCTTATCCAGGGATGGGTCAACTCCTTTTAGAATATTTACATTGGAAACAGAGCCATCTTTTTCTACAATAAACTGTACGTAAACGTTTCCTTGGATGCCGTTTTTAAGAGCAACCTCAGGATATTTAAGGTTCTTAACAATGTACTCTCGGAAGCCTAGAGTTGCATCTTTACCTTTAAAGGTGGGCATCACTTCAGCAGTATTGTAGATCTTATCATCCTGAAGTGTTGCTTCACTTGCTAATTGAGTAAAATTGGTGGATGCATCGTTCGAAGTTGAGGTTGCGTTATTTTTCGATATCTTATCAACCCCCATTTCCACGGTAAACGAGGTAAGCGCGAGTGCCGATACGAATGCTACTGGAACGAGTATTCCTTTTACTCGTAACCATGCTGAATTACGATTTTTGTTCATCATCTTGATGCGTTTTTTAATAAGGATTAAGCTGAAATGGTTTACCGGAACCACCTCTCTCCCTACCGTGGCGTTTACCAGCGAGGCTTGATACTCGTACGTGTCGATTCCGAGATCGACAACCGCTCGGTCGGCGGTGTACTCGTGGTTTTCGACAATTAGCCGCTTAAGCATCCACGACGCTGGGTTAAACCATTGGAACACCGTAAATATTTCGCCTAAAAGCATATCCAACGAGTGCCAATGCCGGCTATGAACGCGCTCGTGGATGAGCATCTTGGTTAAATCGCGGTGTTCAATTAGCTTCTCGGGAAAGACAATCCATCCAAAGAAGGCAAAGGGGGAGATGGCCGCGCGGGTCACCTTTATTTGGTAGCTATCGATAGCCAAATTTTTTGCGGTTGCAATGATATAGATTACTCTGATGTACGAGCCTACCATTTTAAGCAGGAAAATGGCCACTCCAGTAAGGTAAACGGTAAGAATAATGTTGCAGGTGCTGCCCCAATCGCCGTTGGCGCTGGTGCTGCTGGGGGTAACTACGAGTTCGGGAATATTTATGGTGTAGGTTGGGCTTATGACCACCGCCGGAAGTAAGTTTCCCTGCGAGGTTCCCTGCTGCATGGTTAGAATGGGAACCACTACGCTCCAAACGATTGCTCCAACCAGATAGAATCGGTTTCGGACGAGCGTCTGGTCGGCCGATAGGGCTGCCTTAAAGAGCAGCATCAGGAGCAGTATACTTAGGGATGCTTTCCCTAAGTATATTAGAAACTCGACGGTCATGATTCCTTCTTATTTTGTTTTACCATCTCGAGGATCTCCTTCAGGTCGTCTTCGGTAAGCTTCTCGTTTTTGGCAAAAAACGATACGATGTTTTTGTACGAATTCTCGAAGTAGCTATTAACGAAGCTCGACAGGAAGCTGGAGGTATACTCCTCTTGCTTTACAATGGGGAAGTAAACGTTTACGTTTCCGTAGGTTTTGTGATCGATAAAACCTTTAGACTCCAGCACTTTGATAACGGTAGCAAGCGTGTTGTAGTGAGGCCTTTTCTTTTCAGGATAGTTTTCGAGCACATCCTTTACAGTACCTTCGCCGGTTTTCCATACTGCTAGCATTACCTTCTCTTCTTGACGTGTTAACTTTTCCATTGCTATTTAAAATTATCTACAAACAAATGTAACTATAAAAATAGTAATAACAACTATTTTTATAGTATTTATTTTATATTTTTAGTTTTGGAAGGGGCTTGTTGAAGCAACTGCCATTAAATCAGGGATAAAAATGTGCTGCTTCTGAAAAAAAAAGTTTTTTTTTGAAGCAGCGCTTATGGTTTTTTGGGGGATGTATTCCCTTTTCTTCGATTTTGTAGCTGCGACAGTAGCGTATTTAAGCGAAAAGGGAGGGAACGAGGGGGCTTTTCTGAATCTTTAGTTTGGTTAGGACGATTTTTTATTCGATTTTTTTTATTCGATGGCATCTAAACCCTTTTGATTTGAATTTTAGGCTCATTCGGCATCATCTTTTTTCTAATAGGGAAATATGGGCTCAACGATTTTCTAGAAAAACCATTTTGCTTACTCACTTAGAAGGGATACTTCCAGCAATTTTAAAAAGTAGGACTCCGAAACGGTTTTGCATACCTCCGAAACTAAAAGGCAGGTCTCCGAAATCGTTTTGCATACCTCCGAAACCCAAAAGCAGATATGAAAAATGATTTTTCCTATCTACGAAAGCAAAAAGTAGGTCTCCGAAATGGTTTTTCATATCTCCGAAACCAAAAAGTAGATGTGCAAAACGGTTTTTCATATCTCCGAAACCAAAAAGTAGATGTGCAAAATGCTTTTTCCTATCTACGAAATCAAAAAGCAGGTATGCAAAATGGATTTTCCTATCTACGAAAGCAAAAAACAGGTACGAAAAATGGTTTTTCCTATCTGCAAAATCAAATTGCAGGTACGAAAAATCATTTTTCGTACCTGCAAAAATAAAACGCAGATTATCAAGTGTTTCCTTGTTTTGGTGCATTTGGAATGGCGCTACAAAGCGTATATTGGGGGTCTACCGCCTTGCAAAGCGAGCTTATGAAGGCTATAAGCTGCTTTATGGGCCACTTTGAGGTGAAAATGCTGGAGAATAAAAATCCGAAGTTCGAAGCCTTGGACAGGAGCATCACCGTAGTGTAATATAATGTTAGAGCAGAGCGCGGCAAAGGGCAAAATAGGCAAGGAGGGTACGCCTAGCCTGATGCGCTGCTAAGCTGGCCGATTTTAATCGTAGCACCTTTTAAAGAAACTCGAATAACCGCCTTAAAAGGATGGCTATTTTACATTGCAAGAGTCTCCTGCTACAAGGGATCTTTGGTGTAGGGTAGAGGGAGGTCTTCTTTCTTTTGGTAGACCTGATTTTACGGCTTCTTAGGGGCTCACCCCATAAGAGTCGCTCTGCCTTTTTAGGGGAGGCGTTTTTTCTTGAATAAGCGCGCAAGGGGGTGCTGGGACGATATTATGGCGGCTTTGTTGAAAAAAGAGGGCTGCCCTATGTGGAGCAGCCCTATGCTGTTTTGTTACGAGAGCCAGCTTATTTTGCGAGCTTCGAGACTTTAAGCGTCCAAACGTAGCTGCATGGAGGCGTATTTTTGAGCGAGGAAGGAATGGAAACACGGAATCCGTTACCATCCTTTTTCCAGCTGAGGTTTCCTTTGTATCCCAGCAGGGTTACCTTAGCCCCTTTGGCTGGCTGGTGCGATTTTATGACAATTTCGGAGGGAATTCTCTCGCCATCCTTTGCCATATACAGGAAGTAGGTGCTGCTACCTTTTTGA
The DNA here is from genome assembly GCF_000798815.1 of Alistipes sp. ZOR0009. Lineage (NCBI taxonomy): Bacteria > Pseudomonadati > Bacteroidota > Bacteroidia > Bacteroidales > Rikenellaceae > Alistipes > Alistipes sp. ZOR0009. Next base: position 168,425 of record NZ_JTLD01000033.1, read on the forward strand.
GTCATGCAGATGTTGTTTTCCTTAAAGGGGGCAACGGGTTCGGTGTCGTAAATAGCTTCCTGGTTAACCTTCATCCAGCTGCTGTACTCCTTTAGCAGGTTGTAGGCGCCATCGGGCCAAGTTCCGTCGGGGGCAGGAGCAATATTTAGCAGCAGGTTTCCACCCTTAGCTACAATATCGACAAGCAGCTGCACGCCTTCGCGTCCGCTCATAAACTTGGCGTTAGGCGTGTACGACCAGCCGCCACCAGCGATGATGCAAGACTCCCAAGGGTAGGGAAGCGTTTTTTCGGGAACGCGATTTTCGGGCGTTAGGTAGTTTTGGTTTTTACCATGCACCGCTCTGTCTACAACAATGAGGCCTGGTTGCTTTTGGCGTGCCTTTTCTACCAGCTCGTCCATTTTAATATCCTGATTTACGATGCGGCGCTTTACAAAACCGCCTTTAGCTTCGTCCATAATGCCTTTATAGGCTTCGGCGATTACCTTGTCGTCTTTTTTGGCAACCCAACCTCCATCTAACCAAAGGATATCGATCTTACCGTAGTCCGATAGCAGCTCGAGAATTTGGTTGTGGGTAAATTCCACGTACTTATTCCATTTTTCGGGATAGGTAACGGGGTTGTAGTTCACGTTTCTATCGAAAGGAGGGTAGTAAGGATCCCAGTACCACTGGCAATGCCAGTCGGGCTTAGAGAAGTAGGCTCCGGCCCATAGTCCTTGATTGCGGAATGCCGAAAACACCTCCTTGGCAATATTTGCCTTCGAGTTTTTAGAAAAAGGGCAGGCTGCATCGGTTACCTTGTAGTCGGTATACTTTGAATCGAACATGCAGAAGCCATCGTGGTGCTTAGTGGTAAAAACCACGTAGCGCATTCCTGCTTCTTTTGCGGCTTTAGCCCACATGTCGGGGTTAAACTTGGTTGGGTTGAAGGTATTTTTCAATCCTTCGTACTCCTTTTTATATTCGAAGTAGTTTTTGAAGTTTTTTCCGGCCGTACGTTCGCACCAACCCTCATCTTCGGGGCACAGCTGCCAGCTTTCGACAATACCCCACTGGCTGTAGGTTCCCCAGTGCATTAGAAGCCCAAACTTTAGGCCCTGCCACTGCTTTACCTTCGCCATTGCTAAAGGATCTGTTTCTGGAACATAGCGTTCGTCTTCGTAGATAGCCTGTGCAAATCCGCCAAGCTGCGAGAAGGCGATGGCTGCTATCAAAAGTAATTTTCTCATGGTGTTTGAGTCATGGTTAATAAAGGATTAGATTGTAGAGTCAATCTAACCATACAAAAATATTAAAACTAAATTGGATAGGCCACTTTTGGCTGGCTACTTTGCTAAAGTACGGTAAGTATGCTAGAATGCGGAGTGCCGCTTCTTTTTTTGAGTGTATCGGTTTTACTTCAGCGCTTTACGGGAGTAAATGGTGTAAACGAAGTTTGTACCAATAATAAGAAGTACGCCAACTATGGCTAGGAGCGAGTATTTTTCGCCTAGAAAGATGAGCGCAAGTAACGATCCGAATATTGGTTCGAAGTAGGCTATCAGCGGGGCAATATCGGCCCGAACGCTGCTAAATCCTTTAAAATAAAAGATACCGCCGATGGTAGTGGCAAAGGCTCCTAGACCTGTCGCAAATCCTATATTTGAAACCGAAATGGTTACCGGAAGAATGAACGCGAAGGGTATAAAAAGCACAAATCCTACGGCAATCCCACTTATAAGCGTATGTTCGGGGGCTACATCAACGCTTTTTAATGCGCGCACCATAACCATCATAATGCTGAAGAAAAAGCCCGACGAAATGGCGGATACAAGTCCAACAACGTTTAGATTGGCGTTGGAGAGGGTAGAACCCACAATTAGTAGCAATCCGGTGAGGTTAATGGCCGATGAAACGTAGTATTTTGTTCCGAATGATGTTTTAGGGATGCTGGGGAGGAAATATCGGCGCATCATCTTTTCGGCAAAGGGCAGATAAATGGATGCGGTGTAAAGCATCACAACGCTCATGCCCAGCGAAAAAAGAAGCGTACCCCAAACGTAGGTGGCCATTACAAGAGCCGACACCAATCCCGTAAAAAGGTAGATTACAGGATGCTTTTTTATGGAAGAAAGGTTGCTTTTGATGTATGCGTTGGCCGACTTGGGGCTAAAGGCTAGGCAAAGTGCTGCAATAACCAAAAATCCTGCCAGCGAAAAGGTGAAACGGTATAGCAGCACATTAATAGGGTGTGTGCCCTCTATAAAGTGGGCAAAAACGCCCATCGAGCCCATTAGTAGGCATCCTAAAATAAGTGTTGAAAGCCCTTTAGTGCTGCCCATAGCCTATTCGGGTAAGCTAAAGAAACCGTCGAGCACCAGCTTGGTTGGAACAACCTTCATTTGTGCGATGTTGTAAACCAGCTCGGCTACTTCGTCGGGTTGGATGAATGAAAGTACCTTATCTTCGAAATATTTACGTTCGTCGGTACTTACGCCAGCCCATAACGACGTTTCGACAGGGCCAAGCTGTAGGTTAAAAACTTTCATTTCGCCAGCACGTCCATAGCGGGCGTTGTAGCTCTTGGCAAGGTTATCTATATAGGCAAAGCTGGCGCCGTAGTGTGGAGCGGATGGTAAACCGAAGTCGGCGCTTTGTCCTAAAAGATTTACAAGTAGCCCCACTTTGTTTAGATGTTTTTTGGCAAGGGTAAATATCGCAACGTGGCCTCTAAGAAATTTTTCTATACGTTCGTAGTCGTCAAACGAGGCTAAGTCGGTATTGATGTAGGGAAATGCGGCAGTAACTACCAAATCCAGATTCCCGATTAGCTCAAAGGTTTTTTCGATGGCCTCTACGTTGGTAATATCGAGCTGCAGGCGATTTCCTTCGGGCAGATTTTCTTTTGGGGTGTTGTACGTATAGTATATGGTATAGTCTGACTGTAACTTTTGGATGATTGCCTTGCCCATGTCGGAGCCGCCGCCGATTACTAGCGCATTTTTTGCCATGTTTTACCTTTATTTAGATGGACTGCAATTATAGCAAGAAAGCGCGGCTTTTTGTGGCTTTTGGTAAAAGAAAAAATCCCGCGACCAATCACAGGGGCGGGATTCTATCTAGAGTTTAACGTTGTTTCTAACGTCTAACAAATCTGACTATTTTGTAGCAAGCTCAACTGCTTTAGCAACTGCAGCAGCAATTCCGTCGGCATTTTTACCGCCTGCTTGGGCAAAGAATGGCTGTCCGCCACCACCGCCTTGTATCTCTTTGGCTGCTTCGCGCACAATGGTTGATGCATTTAATCCACCTGCAACGAGGTTGTCGCTAAGCATGATGGTTAGAAGCGGTTTGCCACCATCGTAGGTTCCGGCAACGAAAACAAGGTCTTCGGTAATTTGGCCGCGAAGCTGGTAGGCTATATCTTTAACCATTTCGCCCGGCATATCAAGCGTAAATCGGATAAGCTTCTTTCCGTTTAAGTCTTCCATGCTTTTAAGAAGGTGCTCCTTCATGGCAACTGCCTTTTCCTTCATGTACTCTTCTGCCTTCTTTTTAAAGTCGACATTTTCCTCAATAGCCTTTTTGATGGCGTTAACGAGGTTTGGAGAGTTATGGAATAGGCTACTTACCTCCTTAATAAGATCTTGGTGGAAGTACACCAGCTCTTCGGCCTTTTGAGCCGTTACGGCTTCGATACGGCGAACACCGGCAGCGATAGCGCTCTCTGTGGTAATTTTTAGGAATCCGATTTGGCCAGTAGCAGGAACGTGGGTTCCTCCACAAAGCTCAACCGATTCGCCAAACTTAATAACACGTACCTTATCGCCATACTTTTCTCCGAATAGCGCCATTGCACCCATTTTCTGAGCCTCCTCGATTGGAGTTTCGCGGTATTCGTTAAGCGGAGAGTTTTTGCGGATAAGCTCGTTTACTATTTTTTCTACCTGACGGATTTCCTCGTCGGTTACCTTTTGGAAGTGCGCAAAGTCGAAGCGAAGTCCATCGGGGCGTACTAGCGATCCTTTTTGCTCTACGTGTGTGCCAAGCACCTGACGAAGCGCAAAGTGAAGAAGGTGGGTAGCCGAGTGGTTGTTGGCTGTTGCTGTGCGAGCCTCTTCGTTAACTACCGCCTGGAAATTTGCCGAAGCATCCTGTGGCAGCTTATCGGTAATGTGTACAATCAGGTTGTTTTCCTTAACGGTATCAATGATGTTGATACGCTCGGTTTCAGATTCAATGTAGCCCGAGTCACCAACCTGTCCGCCGCTTTCGCCATAGAATGGAGTGCGGTCGAAAACCAGCTGGTAAAGTGTTTTGTTCTTACTTTTTACCGCACGGTAGCGAGCAATAACAACATCAGCCGAGGTGTGATCGTAGCCAATAAACTCTTCGGTTTCGAACTTACGAAGCTCCATCCAGTCGTCGGTTTCTACAGCGGCAGCGTTGCGCGAGCGGCTCTTCTGCTCCTCTAGCTCCTTCTCAAAGCCTGCTCTATCGATGGTGAATCCTTTTTCGCGGGCAATAAGTTCGGTAAGATCGTAGGGGAAACCGTAGGTATCGGTAAGGATGAAGGCTGTTTTGCCATCAATCTCATTTTTGCTTTCGGCTTTCCCTTTTTCGATGATATTATCAAGAAGGCGAATTCCTGTTTCGAGGGTACGAAGGAATGCAGCCTCCTCCTCGGTTATAACTTTTTCTATAAGCGTTTGCTGCGACTTAAGCTCTGGGAACTGTTCGCCCATTTGTCCAACTAGGGTTGGAATAAGCTTGTTGATGAACGGTTCTGTAAAGCCTAGGAAGGTGTACCCGTAACGAACGGCACGGCGAAGGATGCGACGAATCACATATCCAGCCTTTACGTTCGAAGGTAGCTGTCCGTCTGCAATAGAGAAGGCAATGGCCCGAACGTGGTCGGCAATAACGCGCATGGCGATATCTGCCTCCTTATTTTCGCCGTACTTCTTGTTGGAAAGTTCGGCTAGCTTAAGAATCATTGGCTGGAAAACGTCGGTATCGTAGTTGCTCTTCTTTCCTTGAAGGGCCATACACAGGCGCTCGAATCCCATTCCTGTATCCACGTGCTTGGCAGGTAGCAGCTCTAGCTCGCCGTTTGCCTTGCGGTTAAACTGCATGAATACGTTATTCCAAATCTCTATAACTAGCGGATTGTCCTTATTTACAAGGTCGCGACCGGCCACTTTTTGGCGCTCGTCGTCGTCGCGTAGGTCGATATGAATTTCGGAGCAAGGACCGCATGGACCTGTATCTCCCATCTCCCAGAAGTTATCCTTTTTCGATCCTGGTAGGATTTGTGCCTCTGGCAGGTATTTTTTCCAAATTTCGAATGCTTCAACGTCGGCTTCCATCTTATCGGCTTCGCTACCGCCAAAGTACGATGCGTACAACCTATCCTTAGGTAGCTTGTAAACTTCGGTTAGGAGCTCCCATGCCCATGCAATGGCCTCTTCCTTAAAGTAGTCTCCAAACGACCAGTTTCCCAACATCTCGAACATGGTATGGTGGTAGGTATCGTGGCCTACTTCCTCAAGGTCGTTATGCTTACCTGATACGCGGAGGCACTTTTGGGTGTCGGCCGCACGTGGATACTTGGCAGGCGCATTGCCTAGGAAGATGTCCTTAAACTGGTTCATACCAGCGTTGGTAAACATAAGCGTTGGGTCGTTTTTAACAACCATTGGAGCCGATGGCACTATTTCGTGCTGCTTCGACCGGAAGAAATCAAAGAATGTTTTTCTAATCTCATTCGAATTCATAGAGAACCGACTTTATTTCAATTTTACTTAATTTCAGGTTATGGCTCATTTTGATGAGCTTTGCAAGTTACCTTTTGGCGCGCTATCTGCAAAGCGGAGCGCCCCTTCTCTGCAATTATTAACAGTTACGGGCAATAAAATGGGCGTTTTACCCGTTTCATGGCCAAAATTAGCAGGTTGTAAAATTAGTTTATTTCTGCTAGATTCGCCCTTCCAAAAGTAAAATGTTAACTTCACAATCCAAGGTTTAATGGCAAAAATGCACTATCGATTCAATCCGGAGACGCTCTCGTTCGATATCGTTGCCATTCCTTTAAAGACTAGATTCACCCGTGGCCTTGCCACCTTTCTTATTGGCTTTGCCATTGCCTCTGTTTTTATGATTATTTACGGGCTATTTTTCGATACGCCCAAGTCGCACAACCTTCGTCGTCAGAATGCGGAGCTTAGGGTTAAGTACGAGCTGCTTAACAAGCGCTTTGACGAAACCGATCGGCTGCTTACCGACATACAGGAGCGCGACAATACCGTTTACCGATCAATTTTTGAGCTAGATATTATTCCATCCGAGGTTCGCGAAGCAGGAATCGGATCGGCTGACAGGTATGCCAAGCTGGATGGCTTCGAAAATTCGGACATCCTCATCTCCATGACCGAAAAGCTGGATATGATCACCAAAAAGGTTTACCTGCAGTCTAAGTCGTTCGATCAGGTTTCTGTTTTGGCCAAGAATAAGGAAAAGATGATGCTTTGCGTACCAGCCATCAACCCGGTTGCTCTACGTGGACCGCTGCGTGTTATGGAGAACTTTGGAGGACGTATGGATCCGGTTTACCACCGTTGGGCATACCACGAGGGAATCGATATTTCTGGTCCGAAGGGAACACCCATTTACGCTACAGGCGATGGCTATGTTGAGCTAACCGAATACTCTTTCCGTGGATATGGAAATCAGATTTTGATTAACCACGGCTTTGGATACCACACCCGTTACGCGCACCTTACTCGGGTATTGGTGCAGCAGGGGCAGCGCGTTAAGCGCGGCGAAAAGATTGGCTTGATGGGAAGCACCGGAAAGTCTACCGGGTCGCATTTGCACTACGAAGTGCTGGTGCGTAACAAGCCCGTTAATCCGGTAAACTACCTCAGCCGCGATATGGAGCTATCCGACTACGAGGATATCATCGGCAGTGCGCCTAAGGCTAAGCACGATGTTAAGGAGCCCAAATCGAAAAAAAGAAGAAGGCGATGAGCAAGCATAGATACCATTTCAACCCCGAGTCGCTCAGCTACCACAAGGTGGTACCTACGCTCAAAAAGCGTATTGTCCGAATTTTATACATCGTCATTACGGCTGCTGTAATTTCGGCCATCTACTACACGGTGTACTCCTTTTTCTTCGACACGCCCATAGAAAAGAAGCTGAAGCACGAAAATAAGCTGCTCTCGAAGCAGTATCGCGAGCTAAACAAGCGCTACGAGGAGGTGCAGGAGGTGGTAGGCGATATTCAAACGCGCGATGAGAATATTTACCGGGTAATTTTTGAGGCCGAGCCCTACAAGGATAGCGTCTTTTTAGCAGGGGGAACCTATGCTCTTAAAATTGAGGAGATCGAAGGAAAAGATAATACCGAGCTTATCAAGCAAAGCCAATCTACGCTAGAGCGGGTAAACCAAAAGGGAGTGCCTGCAACCTACTCGTTGCTGCGTAGGGTAGAGCAGCTCTCGGCCCGATTAAAAGATTCAGTAGACTTTATACCCTCTATTATACCGTTAGAAAGTAAGGATATTCGCCAGCTGGCAGCCCCGCAGGGGATTCGTATCCACCCTTTCTATAAAACGTTAAAGATGCACAACGGGGTCGACTTTACGGCGCCAGCAGGCTCGGCTGTGCTGGCCGCAGCGGAGGGTACGGTTGTAAAGATTGACAGCCGCCGATCGAGCGGAAACTCGGTGCTCATTAACCACGGAAATGGGTACATGACTTTTTACGCCCACCTCGAAAGGGTTACGGCTCGTAGAGGTGCACGCGTGAAAAAGGGAGCCCAAATAGGCACCGTTGGAAGCTCCGGAATGAGCGTTGCGCCTCATCTTCACTACGAAGTAGTAAAAAATAATCGCCCAGTTAATCCTGCGCATTTCTTTTTTGCCGATATTAGTCCGGCAGATTACCATAGGCTAATCCAAAAGGTTAGCCGTAGCGGTCAAAGCTTAGACTAAAAATTACGCTATGCCTTACAAGGAAACAAAAGTAGAAAAGCTGTTTTACACCATCGGCGAGGTGTCCGAAATGCTGGCTGTAAACGCTTCGCTCATTCGTTTTTGGGAGAAGCATTTTCCCATCATCAACCCGAAAAAAAACAAGAAGGGGAACCGTCTATTTACCGTTAAGGACATTGACAACCTTAAGCTCATCTACCATCTGGTAAAGGAGCAGGGCATGACGCTCGAAGGGGCTCAAAAGCGCCTGAAGGAGAACAAGGAGGGGGCCGAACACAACTTCGAAATTATCGACCGTCTAACCAAAATCAGGGAAATGCTGGTAGAGGTTAGCGCAAAGCTACCATAAAAGGTGCCTCAAGCGCTCCTTGCTGGGCGCTTACGGCAGGTCGGTACGTTGCCATTAATTAAGAAGGATGGCTAACCATCAGCCTGTAAGTACAGCAGCCCTTTACGGTAGGCGAGCAGCTTGTTCGAGGAGCCCAATTCTCAGCAGGTCTATGGCTCTTTTCTTTCGGTAGGGATGAATTTTCCGGAGGTAGTTGCCCATTTTCCGAAGGTAGTTGGTAATTTTCCGAAGGTAGATGATGATTTTCCGAAGGTAGATGGTCATTTTCCGAAGGTAGATGGCGTTTTCCAAAGGTAGATGGTCATTTTCCGCAGTCCGTTTATCGTTTTCCGATGTTCAAAAGCTATCTTCCGCCGGTAGTGGCGCTTTTCCAAAGGTATTTATTGTTTTTCGTGTGATTTTATAGCCATTTATAGGATGAAAGTAAAAGATATAGCAGCGCTGATAGAGGGAGTTGCCCCCCGCGAGTTCCAGGAGAGCTACGATAATGCGGGGTTGGCTGTAGGCTCGCCTACCATGGAGGTAACCGGTGTGGTTGTCTGCTTGGATGTGTCGGAGCAGGTGGTCGAGGAGGCCATTTCGCTTGGTGCTAACATGGTGGTTTCGCACCATCCCGTAATTTTTTCGGGATTAAAAACAATTACCGGAAAGAATGCTGTAGAGCGTATTGTGCTCAAGGCTATTCAAAACAACATAGCGCTATATGCCGCGCATACCAATCTCGATAGCGTTTGGGGCGGGGTAAACGATAAGCTGAGCCGGGTGCTGGGGCTTACCAACAGAAAAATTCTGAGTCCGCTTAAGGGGCAGCTGGTAAAGGTGGCAACCTTTATCCCTATTAGCCATGCCAACGCGGTTCGTTCGGCCATGTTTGCGGCTGGCGCTGGCGCTATTGGCAACTACGATTGCTGCAGCTTCAACTTTAGCGGCGAGGGGTCGTTTCGTCCGCAGGAGGGAGCCAAGCCGTTTGTTGGCGAGCTAGGAAAGGTGCATTTTGAGTCAGAGGTGCAAGTAGAGGTTATCTGCACGCGCTTGGTGCTATCTGGTGTTATAAAAGCGCTAGTAAAAGCGCATCCCTACGAGGAGCCGGCCTACGACATTATTCCTCTCGAAAACGAGTATGCCCAGGTAGGGCTTGGTATGATTGGCGATTTGGATTTTCCGATGGACGAAGCCGATTTTCTGGCCTACGTAAAGCGAAAGCTTGGAGCCAAGCTGCTTCGCTACTCCAACCCAACCGGAAAACAGGTGAGGAGGGTGGCTGTTTGTGGCGGTAGCGGAGCCTCGTTTACCCGCCTTGCAGCCGCTCAGCAGGCCGATGCGTACGTTACCGGCGACGTAAAATACCACGACTTTATTGATGCCCAAGATAAGCTGCTGCTGGTTGATGCAGGTCACTTTGAAACAGAGCGATTTACTATTGATATTTTTTATGATTTAATTATGGAAAAAATAGTTAATTTCGCACTTTACAAGACGAAGTACATTGATAACCCAGTAAATTACTTATTTCACTGAATATGGCAACAGAAAAAAACAAAGCCGTAGAGGCCAACGAGCTTTCGGTAGAGGAAAGACTCAGAACGCTTTATGAGCTTCAGGTTGTAGATTCTGAAATCGATAAGATTAAAACGCTAAGAGGGGAACTTCCGCTCGAAGTTCAAGACCTTGAAGACGAAATAGAAGGGTTGGACACCCGCGTAAGGAACCTCGAGAACGAAATTCTTAATCTAAATAGCCAGATTGCCAAGAAAAAATCGGATATCGAAAACTCGAAGGGGTTAATCAAAAAATACGAAGAGCAGCAAAACAACGTTCGCAACAACCGCGAATTTGAGTCGCTAGCAAAGGAAATCGAATTCCAAACGTTAGAAATAGAGCTTTCAGAAAAGCGTATTCGTGAGTTTACCGTTCAGGTTAAGGACAAGAATCGCCTAATCGAGGATGCAAAGCTTCACATCCAGGAGCGTGCTATCGACCTAGAAAACAAGCGTCGTGAGCTAAACGAAATCACCTCTGAAACTCAGAAAGAGGAGGACGAGTTGACAGAGCGTTCTCAAAAGCTGGAGCAGCTTATCGAGCCTCGTCTTATTTACGCCTACAAGCGTATTCGTAGCAACGCTCGCAACGGGTTGGCCGTAGCTACCGTTAAGCGTGATGCTTGCGGAGGTTGCTTTAACCGAATCCCACCACAACGTCAGCTTGATATTAAGCTAAGCAAGAAGGTTATCGTTTGCGAGTACTGCGGACGTATCCTTGTAGATGCTTCGTTTGCTGGCGAAAGCGAAGAATAGCATTCCACCAATTATAAAGTAAAGGCTGCCCGTAGTAGGCAGCCTTTATTGTTCTCCTAAATTTAAATTGTATCCAGCGCATGGAACATAACTCCGCAAAGCTATTTACGTCTAGCTTTATTTTTGCCTTTCTAGCCAACTCGTTGATGATGCTGGCTTTTTATATGCTAATGCCGACGCTGCCAATATACCTTATAAATGTATTGGGCTTCGAACCTTCCGATGTGGGGATTATTGTCTCGTCCTACATTATTTCGGCGGTAGTAATTCGTCCGCTATCTGGCTTTTTGATAGATTCTCTTAGGCGTAAGCCATTTTATGTGATAGTTTTTTCTCTGTTTACCGTCATCTTTGGAGGCTATACGCTTTTTGCATCATTTGCAATGCTGCTGGTGGTTCGCATTCTACAGGGATTTGTGTGGGGGATAATTATCCCGTTGGGAAATACGCTGGCTATCGATATAATGCCATCAGACCGAAGAGGTACGGGCATTGGAATTTATGGAATGTCATCTAACCTAGCAATGGCGTTGGGGCCTGTTGTCGGGCTAACGTTGCTCGATTCTTTGGGCTTTCCTTCTATTGCAATGGTTTCAATGGCAGCCTCTGCTCTTGGAGTTCTTTTTGCTTTGCTGATAAAGGCGCCTCGCAAGCAGATTGAGAAAAGGAACGAGCCCATATCGTTGGATCGGTTTATTTTGGTAAAAGCAATCCCAGTAGGGATTAACGTTTTGCTGGTTTGCTTTTCATATGGTTTCTTGGTGGCCTATGCGGCATTGTATGGGCGCGAAATGGGGATACAGAATGTTGGACTATTCTTTATTCTCATGGCAATTGGTGTAATCGCATCGCGATTATTCACAGGGCGGTTTATTGATAAGGGCTTTTTTAACCAAATAGCGCTTATCTCTATGGCTCTCCTTACGATTGGCGTAGGAATGCTGGGGGTGTTTCAGGTGTCGTTTATTTATTTTGCAATGGCGCTGGTGTTGGGTGGCGGTTATGGAATGCTTTTCCCTGCCATACAAACCATGATTGTGAATTTTGGTGCACATAACCAGCGCGGAACGGCTAACTCAACCTACTTTACTGGGTTTGATATTGGAGTTGGCCTAGGTATGCTGCTTGGCGGTATCATTGCCGATAAAACAAGCTTATCAACATCTCTGATTGTTTCCTCCGTACTCAATTTACTGGCTATAATCTACTACGTTAAGATATCGGCACCGAGCTACAAGGCTCATACTTGTAAATAGAAAAAGGTCTCTTCCGAGACCTTTTTTATATTTAGCTAGATCGTTTTTACCAGCTTCCGCCAGCACCTCCGCCGCCGAAGTCTCCACCGCCAAAGCCTCCGAAACCGCCGCCGCCACCGCCAGAGAAATCGCTCCAGCCGCTACCGCTATTTCGGTGTCTATCTCCTAAGTTGCTTCCCATACCCATAAGCAAGAGCCAGAAAGGTAGGTTGCTTGCTGCAGAGCTATGTCTTTGAAATCCACCCGAGGAGTAAACTGACCCAGAGGTGTATTTTTTGGAGCGGGCTATTGCCGCAATAATTCCAAAGACGGCTACCAGCACAATAAATATTAGGATAGAGGCAAATGGGGATACTGTTTTAGCCCCTTTTTTATCTGCCTTAAATTCACCTCTGGCAAATTGTATGAGCTGCGTTGTTGCTTGGTCCAGCCCTTCGTAATACTTGTTTTGCCGAAATGCAGGTATTATAGTCTGGTCGATAATACGATTTGCGCGGGCGTCAGTTATGGAGCCTTCCATGCCATAGCCCGTAGCAATAAATACCTGACCACGTTCATTTCCAACTTTTGGTTTGATAAGAACGAGGATGCCGTTATTTTTCCCTTTTTGGCCGATACCCCATTTTTTTCCGAGAGCGAAGGCGTATTCACTTGGATCGTAACCGTCTAGTGAAGGTACAACGACAATCGCAATTTGGGTAGATGTGGTATCGTTGTATGCCCGAAGCTTAGATTCGAGCTGCTGCACCTCTTGGGGCGAAAGTAGGTTGGCAAAATCGTTGACTATTCGTGGTGGATTAGGTTGCTCTGGCAACTTCTGTCCAAAAACGGATAGGGCCGAGATTACAACGAATAGTATGCTGTAAAGTAATTTCATTGGCTTTAGTTTTTGCTACTCCGTTGTATTTCCAAAAGAAATATCGTCGGATAGCTCGTTCTTGTCATCGGAGGCTCTTGGAAAATGCTTTTTAAGCTGTAAACCAGCCTCTATAATTCCCTCAGAAAGCCCTTCGGTGAAAAGGCCTTTTCGGAATTTATCCGCCATTCTTTCCTTGATACATTCCCAGAAGTTGGTAGGAACCTTTTGGTTGATTCCGGCATCACCAAGTATGGCAAACTTTCGATCGTGGGTGGCAAGGTAGAATAGGACCCCATTGCGGAGGTCTGTTTTGTGCATGCTTAGCTCTGCAAATACTTTAGAAGCTCGATCAAGCACATTTGCCTCTTTGCAGTAAGCTTCGATGTGTACGCGCACCTCACCAGAGGTGTTCATCTCTGCTTCCTTTATTGAGTTTACAATCTTTTTTTTGTCTGCTTCGCTGAACAGCGGTTGGCTTTTCATGGTAAAAATGTTGAGGAGCAACGTTGCGTTGCTCCATTTGTATGCTAGAATTTTACCTCAGGAGCCTTTTCTGCGCCCTTGTCAGCCTCGAAGTAGGCTGCCTTTTCAAAACCAAACATCGATGCGAAAATCATTTGAGGGAATTTTCTGATGGTTTGGTTGTAGGTTTTTACATCTGCATTGAAATCATTTCGGGCAACCGTTATCCTATTCTCAGTTCCTTCTAGCTGCGATTGTAGGTCTAGAAAGTTTTGGTTTGCTTTTAGATTAGGATAGTTTTCGGCAACAGCCATCAATCTACCCAATGCAGACGAAACTTGGTTTTGCGCATTTTGGAACTTTTGGATGCTATTCTCATCTAACTTTTCTGGGCTAATGGTGATTTTTGTCGCATTTGCACGGGCTTCCATTACCTGTGTTAACGTAGATTTTTCGAAGTCGGCATATCCTTTTACGGTATTTACAAGGTTAGGGATAAGGTCTGCCCTGCGTTGGTATTGCGACTCAACGTTAGCCCATTTTCCCTTAACATTTTCGTCAAGGACAACAAGTCCGTTGTACGAATTCTTGAACCATAAAAATATAATCAGAATAACTGCGGCAATTACAGCCAAGACAATCCAAGTCTTTTTCATAGTGGAACAATTAATTTGTGATACTAATCGTAGCAGTATGCATCAAAATGTATGCAAACTTTTTCAAAATAGATGCACTGACATTTTAGGGCTACATGTCTGCAATTTACGGTATAAAAGTGTAATACTGCCATGCTTTTGTCATTTTTACGATCTTGATGTCGCGACATTTTGGCAGAGGTGTTTGATGCAGCCGCTCAGCAGCATGAAAAAGGCTCGAATTTATCGAGCCTTTTTGTTTATCTAAATCGTCTTCTGGATGACGATCGTCGTCCGTATTTATCTTTGCCAAGTTCTGTGCCAATCGTGATTCGGAAGGTGTTGGCCAGAGGGTTGTTTGCTCCATTGGCTGTTGGTACTAAGTAGGCAAAGTCGAGTATAAATGCGCTATACTTAATTCCGCCGCCAAATGTGAAAAATTTTCTATTCCCCTTGTTTTTGGACTCATTAAAGAGTCCTGCTCTAAGGCTAACTGCACTATTATAGGTGTATTCTGCCCCTGCTGAAAGCATTGTTTCTTGCAGCTCCTCCTTAAATCCGTTCGGCGCATCTCCGAATGATGAAAATAGCCCTTCTATTACAGATTTATTGGCGTTTAGGTTTTGGTTGTTCTCGTCGTATTTTGGGGTTGGAACTAGCAGTTTCGAAATTTCAAGCATGATAGAAAAAAGATGCTTTCTGTCAGCTTCAGCGGTGTATCGTCCGCCTATCCTAAGCGTAGTGGGAATGAATGCCTTGTTGTTGGCATCGTTGCTGTAGGCTATTTTCGATCCTATGTTAGTTATGCTTGCTCCCAATGCTATTTCGTTTTTGTTGTAACCTCTACGTAGCTCTTTTTGGTAGTAAAGGGCAATGTCTGCCGCAAAAGAGCTGGCTGTTTTAGTTTCTAACGAGTTTCCTGTTATATCAGAGCGTAGGTATCTAAAAGCAATTGCAGATGAAATTTCGTTGCTAAACATGCGGGAGTAGGCGGCATCAAAAGCGAGCTCGTTTGGGCTAAACTGCTTTTGGAGCATGTTAGATTCATCTTTGAATTCAATTTTCCCAAGAGCAAAATAGCGAAGCGAGGCGCTCACCGCTTGAACTTGATCTATCTTGTAAAATCCAGCAAGGTAATTTAAGCTTATTCCACTAATCAAATTTTTTAGCCAAGGGGTATAGGTAAAAGATGCGCCGCCTTTGGCTTCATGAAATGGATATTTAGCGGGATTCCAAAATTGAGCGTTGTTGTCGGCTATGGATGCGACTCCTTGGTCGCCGTAACCAGCCGCACGCGAATCGGGCGTTATTGACAAAAAAGCAGCGCCGACTTTTATCGGATTATATTCCCTTCCAATTATATCTGTTTGTGAATAGCCAAGCGTTGAACACAAACATCCCCCCACAACACACAATCCAACAGCTAGCTCCTTAAACATTTCCGAATACTTATTTTATTTCCTAAATATAGTATTTTTTTGTTAAACCAACTTTTAAAAGAAGCTTGTCGATACTGTTTAACACACATAATAAAAAAGGGCGATCTTTAAGACCGCCCTTTTTTACTGATAATATTTTATTTATCAAGCTTAAAGCCAACTGAAAATCTCAGGGTATTTGCAAGCGGGCTGTTGTTTCCGCTGCTAGTAGGAACAAGATAAGCTACATCAAAGATGAATGATTTGTAGTTTGCTCCTAAACCAAAAGTAAAATACTTTCTGTTACCCTTGGTTTCTGCCTCATGAAAGTATCCAGTTCTTAGCGATACTGTCTTGGCATAGGTGTATTCTGCTCCAAGCGAGTATACAAATTCTTTCATTTCTTCGCTAAATCCGCTGGGTGCATCACCAAACGAGGAAAATATTCCCTCCAGTACTGTTTTGTCGGCATTTTTATCGATTCCATTTTTTATATTAGGCGTAGGAACAAGCAACTTGGAGGTTTCTGCAAGTAACGAAAGCTTGTTTTGCTCATTTAAATTAAAGGTATAGCGGGCTCCTAAACGCAGGTTGGCAGGGATAAATGATTTTTCACCGTCGGTGCTGTACGAAATCTTAGGACCGAGGTTTGATACGTTTACACCAAATGCGATCTCATTAATTTCTAACTTTTTTTGATAGTAAAGCGCAACATCTGCAGCAAAAACGGACCCAGCTTTATACTGCTCATTAGAACTGCCTGTTAAGTCAGATCTAATGTACCTAAAAGCCACAGATGAAGATAGGTTTTCTGAAAATTTCCTAGAGTAGGCAACATCAATTGCAAACTCATTTGCTTTTACATCTTGCATGAGATTCCCCGAAATATCGGTAAATGGAATACTGCCAAGAGAAAAATATCGTAACGAAGCGCTCACAGCCTGTCTATCGTCAATTTTATAAAAGCCTGATAGGAAATGAAGGTTCATGTCGTCAGCACTGTTTCTGAGCCAAGGTGTAAATGTATAGGAGACACCTGTTTTGTAATCAGAGAAGATGTATTTTGCCGGATTCCAAAATTGAGAGTTATTATCGGGTGCTGTTGCGGCACCTTGATCGCCATAGCCTGCAGAACGTGCATCAGGGGCAATTTTTAGAAAAGGAGCACCAACTTTAGGGGCTTCTTGTGCAAAGGCGGAGTAGATAGGAACAAGAAAAGTACAAATTAAAAAGGTTCGAATTTGTTTTTGCATTTTTCAGGATTTAATGTTGTGTGGGTAAAAGTAGGTTAAATTTTACAAGAATTAAATTTCTGCTTAAGAAAACAACGGGAGCCAATCTCCTTTTATACTTGATTAAAGCGTATTATATATTCTGTTAGTGCTGTCTTCTAATTCTTTAATACTTATAATCCGGCTTCTTCTTAAAATTTCGCGGCCATCAAGAAAAAGAAGAATTGAAGGAACTGTGAATATGGTATATTGCCCGTAAATTTCAGGAGCAAGTGAAGTATCGATATCTAAAAGTACAATTTCAGGAAATTTAGATGTAACCAGCTCCTTCACTTTGGGTTTTAGAACTACGCAGGTTTGGCATTCTTCTCGTCCAAAGTAGGCGAGAACGATCCTGTTTCTTGAAATTTCTTGGGAAAATTCGCTCAGAGAGGTTATATCCTTTCTCATAGAGTTACTCTTTTTTGAATAAAAGGGCAACGGCATGAGCTTCGATGCCTTCTTCCCTTCCTACAAAACCCAACTTTTCGGTAGTTGTTGCTTTTATGTTTACCTGATTTCGGTCGATTTCCATCACATTTGCCAACGTTGCAATCATTAAAGGGATCATATCTTTAATTTTGGGCTGTTGTAAGCAGATGATGCAATCCACATTGCCAATGGCAAACCCGTGTTGAAGTATGGCATAGACGGTGCGTTTAAGTAGTATTTTACTGTCGATACCTTTAAATTCAACGGAGGTATCGGGGAAATGAAATCCGATGTCTCTCAAACCAGCTGCTCCAAGTAACGCATCACATAAAGCGTGGATTAGCACGTCACCATCCGAGTGGGCTACGCATCCTTTGGAATGCTCAATCTGAATGCCTCCTAGCCATAAATCGAGTCCTTCTGCAAGTTGATGTACATCATATCCATTGCCAATTCTAATATTCATGTTTCTTCGTTTCAATTTTTGGTGGTAAATGCTGCTTTCTAACTTGTAAAGTTAAAACTTTTTCCCGCTGTTAGATTTTTTCTATTTCTAAATATTTTATTCTATAGTAGTTGCCTTTTTTGTAAGTTGTACTAAGAAATCTACAGTTAAAATTCTTCTTCGAATATTAATTATTTATATTTGGGGTGGAAAAAGAAGGGATAAAGAAGACCAAAGGATTTTACTATGAAAATTAGAAGCAAGGTATTCCCGCTGTTGGCTATTACCGCATTAGCATTAGTTGGTTGTGGTGGGAATAGCAATACGGCAAGAAAAGGTTCATCCCCAACAACAGGATGGGCCTACAACGATCCATCGATGGGCGGGTATGAGGTACGTGAGGCACAGGAGCAGGATTTAGGCCCAAATTTGGTGTTCATTGAAGGAGGTACCTTCCAGATGGGACAAACAAATGATGACATTTACTACGATTGGAATAACGTTACTCGAAGAGTTACCATCGACAATTTTTACATGGATGAAAACGAGGTAACTAATGTCGACTATCGAGAGTTCCTTTTCTGGTTGAGAAAGGCATATCCTAACTACCCTCAGGTTTATAGAAATGCGCTTCCTGACACCAATGTCTGGAGACGCGAATTGGCATTTAACGATCCATTGATGAAGAACTATCTTCGTTTGCCTCAGTTCAACGATTACCCTGTTGTTGGTGTTTCGTGGAGACAGGCTAACGACTATTGTATTTGGAGAACGGATCGAGTTAATGAGCTGCGTTTGATTGAGGCTGGCGTTCTAAAGTACGATCCAAACTCTCAGTTTAATACGGATGCTTACTTGGCTGGCCAGTATGAAGGGTTGGTGAATAAGAACTTGCCAAGTCTTTCTTCTAAAGATGGCAAGGGAACACGTCGTGTTACTTTAGAAGATGGTATTTTGTTGCCACAGTACCGCCTTCCTACCGAGGCTGAGTGGGAGTATGCAGCCATTGCGCTTATCGGGAACACGTTTGACGAGCGCGTTGTTGAACGTAAAACCTATCCTTGGAATGGTCACTCGTTGCGTAACCCTGATCCAAAGAACAGAGGTGATCTAACCGCCAACTTCCGACGCGGGCGAGGTGACTATAAAGGTACTGCAGGTAGCGCGAATGATGGCTATTCAAAGCCAGCTCCAGTTCGATCATTCTGGCCTAACGACTTCAACTTGTACGATATGGCCGGGAATGTTAACGAGTGGGTTTTGGATGTATATCGTCCTCAATCGTCTGAAGATGTTGAAGATTTCCGTCCTTTCCGTGGTAACGTATTTACCGAGTACTTGAAGAAGGAAGATGGAACACCAATGGTCGATTCTTTGAAAAGGCTAAGAATGGATACTGTTAAATCTGTTAATCGTTACAACTATCGTAAGGGTGATAACAGAAATATCAAGGATGGTGATTTAGGTACTTTATTGGGCTATGAAAATGAGAATGGTTCTGATAGCGTTAGTACCACCAACAAGATGTATTACCCTGGAAATAACAAGGCAAAGAAGCGTCCAAATGAAGGTATGACATCTTTAATTAGCGATAAATCTCGTGTTTACAAAGGAGGTTCTTGGAGAGATAGAGCATACTGGTTGATTCCTGGAACACGACGTTACTTGGATGAAAATGAATCTAGAGACGATATAGGATTTAGATGCGCAATGGAAAGCCTAGGTGATAGGATTCCGAAGCAAACAAGAAAGAAATAATTGTGTTTATTAAAGAAAACCTCATTTTTGAGGTTTTCTTTTTTTAGATGGATAGGTATGAAAGCACTAGAAAAAATTTATCAGCAATTCTTAGAATGTCGTTCAGTATCTACCGATACAAGGAAGATTGAGAAAGGTACAATCTTTTTTGCCTTAAAGGGTGGTAATTTTGATGGGAATGACTTCGCTTTACAAGCATTGGAGCAAGGTGCTTCCATGGCTATTGTAGATAGGGTTGGGATAACGGGTGATAAGGTTGTTTTTGTAGATAATGTACTGCATGCATTGCAGGAGCTCGCTCGGATGTACCGTCGTTCGTTGTCAATTCCTTTTGTAGGCCTAACGGGTACAAACGGGAAAACAACTACAAAGGAGCTGATTACCGCTGTGCTTTCGAAAAAATACCGGGTGTCATCAACCAAAGGAAATCTTAACAACCATATAGGTGTTCCGCTTACCGTACTCGCAATTCCTAGCGATTGTGAGATTGCAGTAGTTGAAATGGGTGCAAACCACCCGCTGGATATTGATGAGCTTACATCGATTGCGATGCCAACGTTGGGTTTAATTACAAATGTAGGGAAGGCTCATTTAGAGGGTTTTGGGTCTTTTGAGGGTGTTAAAAAGACCAAAGGAGAACTGTATGATTACCTGAAATCTGTGAACGGGGAAGTTTTCTTAAATACAGATAATGAGCATTTAATGGGGATGGCTCAAGAGCGAGGAATTGCTACCTTTGTTCCGTACGGAAAGTCTGCGATGAAGGTTGCCATTCTACCTACAGACTTAGATCATCCTTTTTTAAGAATGGAGTTGAGTGCAGATTCCGTTAAAAGATTGGAGTTGGATAGCCAAATTGTTGGAGGTTACAATGCTGATAATGTTTTAGCGGCCGTCGCTTTGGGGATCTTTTTTGACGTAGAGCCTATGAAAATAAGGGACGCAATTCGCAATTATACCCCAGATAATAATCGCTCTCAGCTAATGAGAACAGATAACAACTTGGTAATTGTAGATTGTTATAATGCCAATCCAACCAGCATGGATGCAGCCTTGGTAAACTTTTCTAAGTTTAATGTAGCTAGGAAGGTTGCCATTTTGGGCGATATGCTTGAATTAGGCACCGCTTCTGTTGAGGAGCATCGTAAAATTATAACCCTTGTTGAAGACCTTAAAGTAGGTACAGCTTTCTTTATCGGTGCTGAATTTAAGGCGCTAGAAGATGCTGATCATCTATTTTTTAGTAATACTAACGAGCTTATTGATTACATTAAGAACAATCCAATTTCTGATTCTTTGGTATTAGTTAAGGGATCACGAGGTATAAAGTTGGAAAGTTCGCTATCTTTACTATAATCATTCAAATTGTGGACTATGAGATCGATGGATCCAATTGTAGGAAAACTGATGGGTTTGAGATACAAATCACATCCTTGGCATGGAGTTTCTATTGGAGATGATGCTCCCAAAGTTGTTACATGTTTCATAGAAATGGTTCCAACCGACACGGTGAAGTATGAGGTTGACAAAATATCGGGATACCTGAGGCTTGATAGACCGCAAAAGTATTCGAATGTTGTCCCTGCTCTTTACGGGTTTATTCCGCAAACATACTCAGGGAAGAAGGTTGCTCAAATGACTATTGATAAGACCAATCGCCCTGGAATTAAAGGAGATGGAGATCCTATTGATATTTGCATTTTAACAGAAAAAGATATTGCGCATGGTGATATTCTTGTAAGTGCAAGGCCTATTGGCGGTTTTAGGATGATTGATGGCGTTGATTCGGACGATAAAATTATTGCTGTTCTTGAGAACGACGCGGTTTATGGAGGATACAAAGATATTACGGATTGTCCGCCAATGGCAATAGAGCGGTTGAAACACTATTTCTTAACTTATAAGGATCTTCCAGGAGAGAAGCGTAACGTGGAGATTAGCCATGTTTACGATAGAGAAGAAGCTTACGAGGTTATTAAATGCTCTATGGAGGATTATAATGATCGATTTAACTTTGAAGATGTATTTTTAAAATAGGAAAAGCGCCAATTGGCGCTTTTTATTTTTCAATGAAATCTGCTTTGTTTAATCTGCTAAAAGTTTTTTTCCCTTTAACAACATAGCTCAAAATGATACTTTTTTTGTAAAGTCCTAACGTTGAGTGCTTGCTGATACTTTTCCTTTTTTCGATAAATTTGTCAGCCATTTTATAAAAATCTCGATGAGCTTTTAAAACCGAAACAAAAAAACTCCATTTGCCTTGAAGTAGAAATACGATTCCAGCTGCTCCGTCGAGTATCATTCTTATAAAGAGCGTTCGGAATAACAGTCTTTTAGGGAGGTTTTTGGTGAGCATTAGAAGGCTATTCCGAAAGTTAAGGTACATTTTGCGAGGGTTGTTGTTAGGTAGAGTTCCTCCTCCAACATGGTAAACCTTACTTTGTGGATATGCCATTACTTTGTATCCTTCATGCTGTAACCTCCAGCAAAAATCTATTTCCTCCATATGGGCAAAGAAATCGCTGTCAAGCCCTCCTAACTCACGATAGAGTCTTGTGCGTACCATTAGGCAGGCACCAGAGGCCCAGAAAACGGGAGTTGGATTGTCGTACTGTCCATTATCGTTTTCAAGCGAAGATAAAATTCTTCCACGGCAGAAAGGGTAGCCAAACTTATCGAGGAAACCGCCTGAAGCACCTGCATATTCAAAACTATCCTTGTTTTGCTGAGCTATAATTTTAGGCATACAGGCTCCCACTTCTTTATTTTTGTCCATCTCAGCAACAAGAGGTTCCAACCATCCTTGAGGAACTTCTACATCAGAGTTTAAAAGAACGGTATACTCGTGGTTGATACTTGAAATGGCTTTGTTGTATCCGCCAGTAAATCCGTAATTTCTGTCAAATTGGATAATCTGCACAGATGGGTGTGTGGCTTTTATATGCTGAACGCTTTCGTCGTTCGAACCATTATCGGCAACAATAATATCGGCAATAGCAGCCGGGGTATTTGCAATAACGGAAGGTAGAAACTGTTTTAAAAACGTAATTCCATTCCAGTTGAGAATTATTACCGCAACTCTATTCATGAATGTTTTGTAATGTAGCGGTTTTGGGCATAGATCTTTTCCATCGTCTGTGCGACCAAAGCCAGTATTCTGGTTGTCTTTTTATTTGATCCTCCAGACTTTTAACGTGGGCTTTGGTTATTTCTAGAGGTTGCGTGTTTTTCGATTGATCGAAGAGAACTTTTGCCTCAATTTCGTAAAATCCTCGCTTAGGCTTTGTTATGTCAAGAAAGATGACAGGCGCATTCAATTTTTGAGCGATTTTTTCGGGTCCTAGAAATACGGATGTATTTTGATTTAGAAATTTGGTCCAGAAATCACTTTCTGATTCCATTGGTGCTTGATCTGCAATTAGGGCAAGCACAGTAGGCTGAATTCGCGCACTTTCGAACATTTTTTTGGCAGTTTGCTTCATAGATACGGCTTCGACTCCAAACTTGCCTCTAGACTCTTGCATTTTTTTATTAAAATGGAGGTTGTTTAGCGGTTTATAGGTGGCTAGTGTTCGGAATCCGCACCATAGTGGGAAGCCTATATTTAGTTCCCAGTTTCCATAGTGTCCTAGCACGACTACAACATGACGGTTTTCGGCGTAATATTTTTGGAATACCTCTATGTTGGTATATTTAAACCTTCTCTTTATGTCCTTTTTAGTCATATGCAGAAGCTGCATCGATTCGATGAAAAGATCGCAAAGATGCTTGTAGAATTTTTTTTCAATGGCGAGCCGCTCTTCTTTTGTCTTTTCAGGAAACGCGTTTTGTAGGTTTTGCCTAACAACTTTTACGCGGTAGTTGCCAATTCTATAGATAATCAAGTAAAATAGGTCTGATATTCCATAAGCGACGCGTAATGGGAGAGCCCATGCTATCCAGCTTAAAAAATAGAAACCCATGTATCCAATTTTCGAAATCATTGTTGTTATTTATTCAAATATATCTGTATAGTACGGTTCATTTCTTCAGCAAAAAGGGCGTTCGAAGCTACAATTTCTTTCCCAAAGATATAGTTGCTGCCTCCCTTGAAGTCGCATACTCGTCCACCTGCTTGTTGTACAATAAAGGCACCTGCTGCGACGTCGTAAGGTTGAAGGCTGTATTCGTAGAAGGCATCAAATCTTCCTGCGGCAACGTACGCTAAATCCGCAGCTGCGGATCCAAGTCTTCGGACTCCATGAGAATTTTTCATAAAGTATTCCAAGATACTTAAATAATCTGGCATTTTAGAAAAATCGTGGTAGGGGAATCCTGTCGCGATGAGGCTATCTTGTGTCGTTTTTGCAGAGGATACGTTTATTGGTGTGCCATTTAGAAAAGAGGTGTGGCATCCTTTCCATGAGTAGAAACATTCGTCTAAACTAACTTCTTGAATTACGCCCACAACAATCTCGCTTCCTTCCATAAGAGCAATGCTTACAGAGAATGGACTTAAGCCGTGAATGAAGTTGGTGGTTCCATCAAGAGGGTCTACTATCCATTTGTAGTGCTTGTCTTCCGTTGCGATAGTTCCTTCTTCTGCAATAAAACCAGCCTCTGGGAGTATGTTCTGTAGACCATTTACAATTAGCCGTTCAGAAGCTTTGTCAACGTATGAGACAAAGTCGTGTAGACCTTTTGTTTCAACAGCCTCCTTTTTAAATATTTTTCGTTCATCCCTCAGCAAGCTCCCTGCTTCTACGGCTACCGATATCGTTTGTCTGCAAATTTTTTCGTAGTCTAGCATTTTTAGAGTCGATTTTGAGGTTAAATAATTATCCAAAATAACGCTGCAAAGGTAAAATCATTGATTAAAAGATGATCCTTACAGCCCGGCTTTTTTGTTTGCACTTGCTAAAATTAAGAAAGAATGGTTTCATTCTCGAAAGGGGGCGTGCATATTATATGCTTGTAGATAGCTGTAATCTTGATGAATTCGCTAAAAATACAGAGAGGGATGCATACAGACATCCCTCTCTGCGTTAATTGTAATATCTTAAGCAAGTTCTCCAATCATATTTCCATCAGGGGCAATGCTGATGTACTTTACCCTTGCAATTTGGTTGATCATCTTTTTATCGTACGGAACTTCTACCTTAATGTACCTTTCACTGAAACCAAACATTTTTCCATTCCGATTGGTGCTTTCAAACAGCACCAACCCTTCGTTACCAATATTCTTTTTGTAGAAGTTGTGGTGAAGTGTTTCGCAGAGTTGTCCTAGCTTTTGGGCTCGGTGGGTTATTTCGCTATCCTTAACTTTTCCTTCCATGAAAACAGTTGGAGTATTGGGGCGTTCAGAGTAGGGAAATACATGTAGAAAACTAGGAGCGAGTCTTTCAAGAAAATTGTAGGTGTCTTGAAAGTCTTCTTCCGTTTCTCCAGGAAACCCAACAATGACGTCAATTCCAAAGAAGGGGCTTTCGATAACAGAGCGCACCTTTAGAAGTCTATTCTCGAAAATCTCGCGACGGTAGCGTCTGCGCATTAACCCCAATATTTTATTGGTACCAGCTTGTAGAGGTATGTGAAAGTGGGGGAGAAACTTACTTGATTGGGCACAAAACTCAATAACTTCGTCGGTGAGCAGGTTAGGCTCTATGGACGATATTCTGTAACGTTCAATACCTTGCACTTCATCAAGTGCCTTTATTAAGTCTATGAATGTTTCTCCTGTTGTTTTTCCAAAGTCACCTATGTTTACTCCTGTTAGGATGACCTCTTTTACTCCGTTTGCTGCAATTTCATTTGCTTGTTTTACTAACTCTGCAATAGGAATATTTCGACTTTTTCCTCTTGCTAGCGGGATGGTACAGTATGAGCACTTGTAGTCGCATCCATCTTGAACCTTCAGGAAGGATCGAGTTCGATCTCCAAGCGAGTAGGCTTTAAAGAAGTTGTCTACCGTTTTTATTTCGCAGGAGTGAACTTCTGTGGAGGTCTGATTATGCGACATAATTTCCTCCACTTTTTGATATAAATCACCCTTTTCCGCTGCACCAAGAACGAGTTTAACTCCATCGATATTGGCTACCTCTTCTGGTTTTAGCTGGGCGTAGCAGCCTGTAACGGCGATAATTGCGCCAGGAGATTGCTTTACAAACTTACGAATTGCTTGGCGGCATTTTTTATCGGCATGCTCGGTAACGGAGCATGTGTTGATCACATATATATCGGCTGCACCATGATGCGAGACTTTTTCGTAGCCTCCATCAAGAAATTGACGGGCAAGCGTCGACGTTTCGGAAAAGTTGAGCTTGCAACCTAGCGTGTAGAACGCTACTTTTCTATTTTTTGTTTGCATCTTTTTACTAAAGTGGGGCAAAGATACTGCTTTTGATTTAATCCTATGGTTGGTCTAAAATGTTGATGGTTAATAATTCATATTTTAAAGGATGCGGAATATTTGTGGTACATGAATAAAAAAAGAGCGATATTCCGCTCTTTTGAAAAGTTACTCTTGCACGTCCCACTTTTCCCCGCTGTTTTTTTTGTCTTCGAGAATATGCTCCATATCTTCGAGCTGATAGTTTAGGGCGCCTACCGAGATGTACAATTCCCAAACTGATAGTGCTAGAGAAATGATTAGAAGTCCAAGGCTTGCTGTAAATAGCAGTTTGGCCATTATCATCCAACTTCTAAACAGAACCAGCATGCATAAAACGCTAAGCAAAAAGCCTGCGCTTCCCATTACCTGCATATTTCGAATGATATTTATGCGCTTGCGTAAGTTTTGAAGCTGCATGAGCACCATTTTATCGGGGCTGTTGCGGTACTGGGAATACAGGTTGCGGCTGAGCTGAGCCAAGTGTAGGAAACGGTTGGTGTAGGCTAGCAGCAGCAGCGAAATTGCAGGAAAGAGCAGAGCCGGAGTGGTAAGCGTTAGTTCCATGTTACTTCTTTTCTATGTTTTTAAGAGTTTCCCCCTTCTTATAGTGGGCATAAAGGCTGCGAACAATGCCATCAGCAACTCCAATTACTGGAACGTAGATGTTTTTCGAACCGAGCCATCGGCTTACCATCAAAAATACTTCGGTGGCAGGGACGATAACATCCGCACGGTCGGGGTTCATGCCGTACTGGATGATCCGTTCATCAACAGTAAGGTCTACAAGTTGTTTTGATAGAGCCATAAGCTTAGCTCTTGTTAAGGGAGCGTTGGGCTTACTTCCTGCTAGCTTGTATAGCTTGTTGATATTTCCGCCCGACCCGATAAGTTCGATATCCCCATATTTTTCGGTTATAATTGAAACCCACTGGTGCATTTGATCCCAGGTGTGCTTCTCTACCGTTTTATTGAGCAGACGAAGTGTCCCTATGTTGAACGATCTCGATGTTTCGAATTTTCCGTTGATAAGTAGTGTTAGTTCGGTACTCCCACCACCAACATCCATATACATGTAGTTTTTACCAGGCTCTAGCATATCGGCAATGTGGCTGTCATAGATAATTTTAGCCTCTTCTTTGCCATCGATAATCTCTATTTCTATTCCAGTTTCTTCCATTATTCGTTTTACAATATCGTTGCCATTGCTGGCATCGCGCATGGCTGAAGTGGCGCATGCTCTATAGCCTTCGATCTCGTTTACAATCATCAAGTGCTTGTAGGCAGTCATAAGATGTAGCAACTTATCTTCCTTCTCTTCGCTGATGTATCCCAGTTCGAAAGCTTCTACTCCTAAACGGAGTGGTCCGCGGGTTAAGGAAGATTTTTTAAATATGACTTCTCCATCACTTTCAAACACGTTGGTGATGAGTAGGCGAATAGCGTTAGAGCCGATGTCTATGGCAGCAAATCTGTAAAAGTTCATGTTGGTTCTGTTAGTATACTCTTTGCTTGTAGTAGTTGTAAAGTTCTATCTGGGAGCGTATTGGTTCCGAATTGGGTTCGTGCCGATACTGGTTCTTTAGCTCAGCATCTATAATTCGAGCTTTTTGATTATCGGCTAGATTTAGATCGATAATCTTCTGAATCTCCATCTGAATTTCAGGATCGTAAATTGGCGCAGCAACTTCTACCCGATGGTCAAGGTTACGGGTCATCCAGTCGGCAGAGGAAATGAAATATTTTGTTTTGCCATTATTGCCAAACGCAAAGATACGAGAATGCTCCAAGAAACGGTCTACAATGCTCGTCATCTGAATGTTTTCGCTTCTGCCTTCTATGCCTGCAATCATGGAGCACATGCCTCGAACGATGAGTTGTACCTTAACTCCAGCACTGCTGGCCTCGTAAATTTTATCGACAATGCTTTCGTCTACAAGGTTGTTTACCTTACAAAAAATGAAGGCAGGAAGCCCTTTTTTTGCATTCTTTATTTCTGCGTTTATTAAAGACATCAACCCTTTGCGCATTCCGTGCGGAGAAACGAGCAGGTGCTTGTATCGGAACGTGTGGTATGGAGTTTCGATAAAATCGAACACGTGCGCTACTTCGCAGGTAATCCGTTTGTTGGCTGTGAATAGAGTGAAGTCGGTGTATAGTCCAGCATTGCCTTCGTGGAAGTTGCCGGTGCTGATAGCTGCAATGTGATTTTGCTGCTTTCCATCTTTTCTGGTAATTAGAAGGAGCTTGCTATGTACTTTAAATCCTGGTTGGCCAAAGAGTACGTTTATGCCGACTTCTTCCATGCGTTGTGACCAGTAGATGTTGGCCTGCTCGTCGAAGCGGGCGCGAAGTTCTACCATTGCTGTTACCTTTTTACCGTTTTCGGCAGCGTTGATTAGCGCACGTACCACCTTACTCTCGAAGGCAACGCGGTAAAGTGATATTTTAATGCTTACGACATCAGGGTCGAGGGCCGCTTCGCGTAATAGCCGAATAAAATAGGCAAAGTTGTGGTAGGGATAGTGTAGAAATCTATCCTTTTTTTCGATTTCGCTTATTAGGCTGCTGCTGGTATCGAACGATTTGATTGAAAGTGGTGGTAGAGGTGTGTTTTCGGCGCTGCTGCCGATTAGGTTTGGGAAGCTAATGAAATCCTTAAAGTTATGGTAGCGTCCACCACCCACCTGCGCGTTGGTGCTCTTAATGCTTAGCTTAGAGGTTAAAAACTTTAGCAAATCTTTAGGAATTTCACGATCGTGAACAAATCTAACGGGGTCACCTTTCTTTCTGTTTTTTACAGCTTTAGATATCTTGTCTAAAATACTTTCTGTAAGGTCTGTATCTTCGTCCATTTCCGCATCGCGGGTGAGCTTAATGGTGTACGCTTCAAACTTGTTGTAAGGCAAAATTTTGAAAACCTCGGGAAGGTTGGCCCGAATAACATCATCTAAAAGGATGATCATCTTTCGTTTTCCATCTTGAGGAAGTACCACAAATCGGGAGGTATCTCGAGGTACGGCAATTAGCGCAAAGTCCTTACGGTTGTGCTCGGTACTCGAACATTTTATGGCAAGATATATCGATTTATCGTTGAGTTGGGGGAGCTTTTCTACCTGATTTAGCATGATGGGGCTTAGCAGGTAGCGAATGTTGGTGCGAAAAAAGTCTTTCACGTATAGCTGCTGCTCACAGGTTAGCTCATTTTCGTTTACGATAAAAACGTTGTGCTCTTTGAGTTCCTCCACCAGCCCGTTGTATACCTCTTCAAAAAGTATTTGCGACTGCTTGGTGAGGTTGGCAATGCTGTTTAGTATTTGTTTTGGGCTTTCTCCGTAATATCCGCGCTCTTTCTTGTCTAGCATGGATAAGCGCAGCAGTGTGGCGACGCGTACACGGAAAAATTCGTCCATATTGTTTGAGAAAATACCTAAAAAGCGAATGCGTTCAATGAGCGGAACATTCTTGTCCTGTGCCTCCTGAAGGACGCGCAGGTCGAATGCCAACCAGCTAATTTCTCTGTTGATGTACTTTCTATCTTTTAGTGGCATAGGTTATTGGGGAAATATGGTGAATTCTTTGTGGCTGTTTTCTTTACCAATAGAACTCCACGAACTCGCATTAAAGGAGATGCTTACTAAGCCACAGGTTGGAAGTTCTGTACTAAAGTTGTCGAGAAGTTCATTGCATAGTTCTGAAAGATCAGGGTTGTGTCCCACTATCATTAGCTCATTTATATTGTTGTTTGTTTGCCGAATTATGGTAAGGGTTACGCCAGCTTCAGGGAGATATAGGCGATGGTCTATAGATATATGTGCAAAGGGGATGAGAGCCGTGCGTGCCACTATGGTTGCAGTGTGAAGGGCGCGTGCTGCTGTACTCACCATTACTTGGCCTACTCGAAAGTTCGCTTTCTTAAGGGTGCGACCGAGCAGGTAGGCTTCTTGTACTCCTGTTTCTTTAAGAGGACGGTCGATGTCTGCAAATGTGCTGTAACTATTGGATGCTTTGGCGTGGCGTAGGATGTAAAGGGTTTTCATACGCGGGGTATTGATTAACGTAAAAGTACAAAAAAAAGTGGTTTTGACGAGAGGTTGTATTTTTTGGGCTATTAGGCTTGCTATAGACCCTCGTATACGATATTAGTCTTGTTGGGGAATCTGGGATAGGTTTTCGATATTCTTCATATAGTAGTTGTTGACTACAGATGTTATTCTTAAATAAATTTAAAAATTCAAGTAATGAACATATGTTCGTTATTTTTGACCAAAACAAGACTGATGGCAAGGCGAAAAAAACAACGGTTAATACAGCGAGCACCCAATTTCGGAGGCTTTATGCCTTTCGGAGTGCAGCACTCGCAAGGTACGGAGGTTGTTTTGTCCTATGAGGAGTATGAGGCGTTTACACTATGCGATTATGAGTCAATGACTCATGCTGAGGCTGCTTTGTTAATGGAGGTATCCCGACCTACGTTTACAAGAATATATAGCGGGGCTCGTCAGAAGTTGGCCAAAGCGTTGGTAGAGGCGGCTACTATCCGAATAGAAGGGGGGCATGTGCTTATGGCCACACGCTGGTATCGCTGTTCTTCCTGTCAAATCGACTTTAATATTGACGGAGAGGCGGCTGTGGGCAGTTGCCCACTCTGTCGCACTGAATGTGTAACGCTAAATATCTGATTTATGATTGTAGCTATATCTGCTAGCCACTCGGATTTGTTGGCTCCCGTTGACCTTCATTTTGGACGTAGCCCTTTCTTTGGAATTTACGATACAGCGACTCGAGTGCTGTCATTTGTTGAAAATAGGGAGATGGATAATTCCAAAGAGGCTGGACGGTTCGTTGTGGAGCAGCTGCTAGAGCTGGGGACGACGGTGGTAGTGGCCGGTCGATTTGGAAATAAGGTGGTAGAAATACTTCGTTCAAAAGGAGTTCAAATGGTGGTTGTCGCTCAAGGACAGACTGTAGAATATATTATTAACCGAATAAAATAGGCACAATGAAAATTGCACTTCCAACGCGTGGTGAGAAAATTGATGATCATTTTGGTCACTGCGAAAAGTATACCGTAATAACAGTTGATGAGAATCGTCAGATTGTAAAAACGGAGATAATACCATCGCCACAAGGTTGTGGCTGTAAGTCTAACATTGCTTCAGAACTTCAGGCGCAGGGAGTAACGATTATGCTGGCCGGTAATATGGGAGGTGGTGCACTGAATGTGCTTACCAATCATGGTATAGCAGTTGTACGTGGTTGCTCGGGGTTGGTTCTGGAGGTTGCTCAAGCATGGCTTGAAGGACAGTTGGCC
Organism: Alistipes sp. ZOR0009; assembly: GCF_000798815.1. Lineage (NCBI taxonomy): Bacteria > Pseudomonadati > Bacteroidota > Bacteroidia > Bacteroidales > Rikenellaceae > Alistipes > Alistipes sp. ZOR0009. The sequence goes on from NZ_JTLD01000033.1 coordinate 199,264, forward strand.
GATTCTGGTGTGGGGTGCAGCCATCATCAGGAGGATGGCCATAATTGTAAGCATTAGAAGTTCTTTATTCTTCAATTTTTTTACTTCTTATGGCTGTAAAAATTACAACGCTGGTAGAAAATACCTCTTTTCAGTCAGAATTGAAGGCTGAGCATGGGCTCGCTTTTCATATAGAGGCAAATGGAACGAGCATTCTGTTTGACGCAGGACAAAGCGATCTGTTGCTGCATAATGCAAAAAAGCTGGGTATTGACCTTATGCACGTAGATGTAGTCGTTATTAGCCATGGTCATTACGATCATATAGGGGGACTTAGCGCCTTTTTAGATATGAATAAGCGTGCTAAAGTGTTTGTAAAAAGAGCAATATTTGATAAGAAGTACAGAGGAACATCCCGTTATGTAGGATCAGACATGGATATTCGAGACTTAGGAGACCGGTTACATTTTGTAGATCAGGTAGAGGAGGTCGCAGATGGCGTCTACGTTATTCCAGATATTCCGATTGTTGATACCAAGGAAACGCATATGAGCGGTTTTACAGTTAAGCATAACGATCAATTTGCGCAGGATTGGTTCGAAGATGAACTCTTTCTTGCTATTGCAACTTCAAGTGGAATGGCCTTGGTGAGTTGCTGCTCGCATAGGGGGATTACCAATATGATACAGGCTGCTCAAAAACGCTTTGGAAAACCAGTTCGAGTTGTTCTTGGAGGATTTCATCTCTTGAATGCAGGAGACGAAGAGGTTGACAGAATTAGCTCGTACCTCGAAACGTTGAATCTCGAAAAACTAGGCGTATGTCATTGTTCTGGTCTTGACGCTTATGCTATTTTTAAGCGTAACCTCCCCAATGTTTCGTACTATAGTTCGGTAGGAAGCCGACTTTTACTCTCGTAGTTTTTCTGTTTTTAGGCTACTATAGCACAAACTCGACCAAGTGGTAATGGTCGAGTTTTTTGTTTTAGTCTTGTGATTTTTTCTATCAAACAAAGATGTAGTGTTACTTAGCTAACATTAGGAGAAGGTCGCTTTGTCGTGATAGAGTAAGGGAATATATTTGCGCGTGTTAATAGTTGATAGTATCAAATAAATGAAATCAATTTGTAAGCTTAAAGACATATACAAAGCATTGTTCGAATTCGAGGCTATGTTCTTGTCTACTTATGGGATTACCATAAACGAGGGGATTATACTATGCATGCTTAGCGAAGGCTCTCGAAATGCGGGGGAAATATGTACAGATTGCTCTCTTTCTACCTCACGTCTTTCCAAGGTGTTGGGATCGTTAGAGGTGAAGGGGTATGTAACTCGCTCTATTGGAGAAAAAGATCGAAGGGTGGTTATTGTAAGTTTAACAGAGAAGGGATTGGATAAAGTTACTGCTATGAAGGCTGAAGATATTTGCATTCCAACTCCTTTGTCAAATCTTTTGAAGTAAAAACAAAATTCAAAATATGAAGTATCTTATTGTAGGAGGCGTTGCTGGAGGAGCAACTACGGCAGCTCGATTGCGTCGAATGGACGAAGATAGCCAGATTGTAATGTTTGAACGCGGGGAGCATGTTTCCTATGCGAACTGCGGTTTACCATACTATATTGGAGGAACAATAGAGGAGCGTGATGCGCTTTTTTTGCAAACACCACAGTCGTTTGGAGCCCGCTTTAACGTAGATGTGCGGGTGAATTCGGAGGTGGTTGCCGTTAATCGTGCCGCTAGCAGCATAACCGTGAAGAATTTATTAACAGGCGAAAGCTACGAAGAATCGTATGATAAGTTAGTTCTTTCTCCAGGGGCCGAGCCTGTTCGTCCTCCTTTGACTGGGATTGATAGCGAAGGGATATTTACTTTGCGCAATGTGGCTGATACAGATAGGATAAAGAACTATATTGTTGCTAATCAGATTAAGCGTGCGGTTGTTGTTGGTGCTGGTTTTATTGGGCTGGAGATGGCTGAAAACCTTCATCAGTTGGGGGTGCTCGTTTCTATTGTAGAGATGTCGGAGCAGGTGATGACTCCGCTAGATTACTCAATGGCTTCGATTGTTCATCAGCATCTAAAAACAAAGAATGTTGAGTTTTATTTGAAGGAAGCGGTTACCGCATTTCGTAAACAGGATAGCGTGCTGAAAGTCTCATTACGTAGCGGTCGAGAGCTGTCGGCTGATATGGTTATCCTCTCTATAGGCGTACGTCCCGAAAACAAGCTGGCGAAAGATGCTGGTTTGGAGATAGGGGTAACTGGAGGTATAAAGGTTAACGAGCATCTTCAAACGACCGACCCAAAGATCTATGCAGTAGGAGATGCTATCGAGTACATAAATCCTATAACTCAAAAGCCCACAATAACCTATCTTGCTGGTCCTGCTAACAGGCAGGGGCGTATTTGTGCTGATAACATCGTTTTTGGAAATAAAATAAAGTACAAAGGATCAATTTCTACGGCAATTGCTAAGGTTTTTGATATTACAGTGGGCTCTACAGGTGTTGCCGGAAAAACGTTGAAGAAGGAAGGAATTCCCTATCTTGAATCAACAACCCATTCTGCATCTCATGCTGGTTACTATCCAGGGGCTATTCCGATGTCGATAAAGATTATGTTTGCACCCGAAACTGGGAAACTTTACGGTGCGCAAGTGGTAGGCTATGAAGGTACAGATAAGCGCTTGGATATGCTCGCTACTATTATTAAAAATAATGGTACCATTTACGATTTAATAGATATAGAACATGCCTATGCGCCGCCCTATTCTTCTGCCAAAGATCCTGTAAATATTGCTGGCTATGTAGCCGAGAATATTTTAAATGGAAAAATGGCTCCTATTTACTGGCGTAGGTTGGTGGAGGATACAGCCAAGGAATACTTTCTTTTAGATGTAAGAACCCGAGAGGAGAGCGAGCTAGGAACTATTCCTGGCGCTGTAAATATTCCGTTAGATGAACTTCGCCAGCATTTGGATGAACTTCCTAGAGATAAGGAAATAGCCGTTTTTTGTGCGGTTGGTTTGCGAGGACATGTCGCTACTCGCATTTTGATGCAGAGCGGATTTCAGCAAGTTTTCAACTTGTCCGGCGGCTATAAAACTTATCAAACAGCGGTTCAGAAGCAAGGTAATGAGGATATCTATGCTAACCTAACAGTAGCAAAGGATGATCAAATTTATCAAACAACTCCTAAAATAAAGGTGGGAACGTATAAGGTAAATGCTTGTGGATTGCAATGTCCTGGCCCTATTATGAAGTTGAAGAAGTCGTTTGATGAGGCTCAGGTAGGGGATACTATTGAGATAACATCTACCGATCCTGGCTTTGCACGTGATGTTCAAAGTTGGTGCAATAGTACGGGTAATAAGCTGATATCATTGACTACAGATAAAGGTGTGATAACCGCAATGGCAGAAAAAATTGGCCAGAAGGAAGTCTTTTCGACGGCTGGAGGCTCAATGAATAAGACGCTAATTGTGTTTAGCGATGACCTAGATAGGGCATTGGCGTCTTTTGTTCTTGCCAACGGAGCTGCTGCTACAGGGCATAAGGTTACCATGTTTTTCACGTTTTGGGGGTTGAATGTCATCAAAAAGGAACATAAGCCAAAGGTGAAAAAAGATCTTATGGGAAGAATGTTTGGCTGGATGATGCCATCAGACAGTATGAAGTTGAAACTGTCTAAGATGCACATGCTGGGTATGGGAACAATGATGATGCGCAACGAGATGAAGCGCAAAAGTATCGACTCTTTGGAAAGTTTGATTCAACAAGCCGTAGATAATGGGGTTGAATTTATTGCATGCCAAATGTCAATGGATGTTATGGGCGTAAAGCACGAAGAGCTGCTTGACAACGTTTCGGTGGGAGGCGTTGCCACCTATATGGAGCGAGCTGAAAATGCAGGGGTAAATCTTTTTATTTAACTAGTCGTTAAGGCTAATGATATAAAAGCGAAGGAGGTTGAAACCTCCTTCGCTTTTTGTTTTATAGTAAGTTGCTTGCTAGTTCTGCAAGTAAGCTGCGCTCCCCTTTCACCAGATTAACGTGAGCAAAAATCTCTTGTCCGAGCATTTTGTCGCTAAGGTAGGTTAACCCATTTGACTTGATGTCGAGATAAGGTGAGTCTATTTGGAATATATCACCTGTAAAAACCAGCTTAGTACCTTCGCCTGCTCGGGTGATTATGGTTTTGATTTCGTGGGGTGTTAAGTTTTGAGCTTCGTCAATAATAAAGAAAACGTTGGTAAGGCTACGTCCTCTAATGTACGCTAAAGGCGTAATAACCAACTTTTCGGATTTCGAGATCTCTTCGATTCGAACGTATTCGCGGTTGGTTGATTTATATCGAGTTTTTATGAAGTTGATGTTGTCGTAAAGCGGCTGCATGTACGGCGCAATTTTTGATTCAACATCACCTGGAAGATATCCCAGATCTTTATTTGATAGCGGGACAACCGGACGCGCAATCAGTATCTGATCGTAAATTTTTTCCTGTTCTAAAGCCGCAGCTAGGGCTAGCAGCGTTTTTCCTGTTCCAGCCTTTCCGGTTAGAGCTACGAGCTGAACGTCTGTTCTTAGTAGTGCATCAAGCGAAAAAGCTTGTTCTGAATTTCTTGGTTCAATTCCGTAGGCACGATGCTTTTCAACCCTTTTGAAGTTGCCTGACGGTTTGTCGTAGTAGGCGAGTGCGGATTTTGAGTTTCCTCTTAAAATGACATATTCGTTATGGTGGAAGGTTTGCTTGAGTTTCGTTGCGGGAAGTTCGTTGTTTTTATAGAAGAGTTCGAGCATTTCGTCGGCAAGCGGCACCTCCTCAATTTCCTTCTTAAGGATATCAATGTCGGCAACTTTGTCGGTAAGGTAATCTTGGGCTGGAAGTCCAAAGGCTTTAGCCTTAAGGCGAAGGTTGATATCCTTGGAGACAAGGATTACAGGTCGGTCTGGATTCTGATCCTTCACGTAAAGAGCAATGCTAAGAATCCTGTTGTCGGCGGTATCTTCGAAGAAGGAGTCGCTAACCTTGTCGGATGCTTTGTGCCCAAGTTCGACCCGGAGTTTTCCTAGGTTTTTCCCAAGAGGAATGCCTCCGTTAAAGAGGTTGTCGCCAGCTACCTTGTCCAGCTCTCGGGTAAATTCTCGGGCGTTATAGTTGACCTCGTCATTGCCTTTCTTAAACTTGTCGAGCTCTTCGAAAACCACGATAGGGATAACAATGTCGTTATCCTGAAAGTTGCGAAGGCAGCTGTGGTCGTGTAGGATAACGTTGGTGTCCAAAACGAATATCTTGGATACACCTTTTGAGGACTTCGTTTTACTCATAATCAACTAGATTTATGTGTCGTTATCACTAACAATATAGTCAATTTAACGCACATTTATGTAAATATTAAGTCCATTTTAAAGACAAATGTTCCCCTTTTATAGCTAAAATTGCAGCAAATTTATCAACATGACCTATCAGGAGACGCTCGATTATATGTTTAGCCAGCTTCCTATGTTTCATAGGATTGGTAAAAGTGCCTACAAGGCTAATTTAGACAACACCTTAGCACTTGATGAGTTTTTTGGACATCCGCACAGGCAGTTTAAGTCAATACATGTGGCAGGAACCAATGGTAAGGGGTCAACATCTCACATGCTGGCTTCAATACTGCAAGATGCCGGTTTGAAGGTGGGCTTATATACATCTCCGCATTTGCGCGACTTCCGTGAACGCATCAAGGTGAATGGAGTTGAGGTTTCGGAACGGTACGTGGTTGACTTTGTTGAGGCGCATAAGCATCTATTTGAAACCGTTCAGCCATCTTTTTTTGAAATGACGGTGGCTTTAGCGTTCAAGTATTTTGCAGAGGAGATGGTTGATATTGCTGTTGTTGAGGTTGGAATGGGTGGCCGCCTTGATTCTACCAATATTATTTCGCCATTGGTAAGCGTAATCACCAATATTGGGTTTGATCATACCGAATTTTTAGGGGATACGTTGGCTAAAATTGCGGGCGAAAAGGGCGGTATTATAAAAGATGGGATTCCTGTCGTTGTAGGGGAAACTCACGTAGAAACATCTCCTGTATTTGAGGAAATAGCGAAAGGTCGTAATGCTAAGCTAGTTTTTGCAGATCAAAAATATGTGGTGACAGAAACATTTTTGCAGGAAGATGGCATCCAGGTGTTTTCGGTTGAGGATTGCAACGGTGTATCGGCATATCGTAACTTGGAGGTTGATTTGCAGGGGAGCTACCAGCAAAAAAATATTCTTACCGTACTTGCTGCAGTTGATGAGCTGAAACCATACTTTCCTGAGCTCTCAGAAGCAACCATAAGGAAAGGGTTGAGGCATGCTTCAAAGCAAACAGGTTTGCGAGGGCGTTGGTATCAGCTGTCCTCTAATCCGTTGACTATTTGTGATACCGGGCACAATGTAGATGGCATCACCTTTATTGTTGATCAAATAGCAAAAACACCCTACGAGAAGCTATTTTGGGTTTTCGGAATGGTTAGCGATAAGGATATTAGTAAGGTAATTACGCTGCTTCCTAAAGATGCTTACTATATTTTTACGCAGGCAAGTATTCCTCGTGCAATGGATGCTGAATTGCTTGCAGAGAAATGTAATGCTGTTGGCTTCAAGGGTGAGGTTGAAAAAAATGTTCAAAAGGCTCTTTTGCGCGCAAAAAAAATGGCTTCGAATAACGATTTGATATTCATTGGAGGTAGCACGTTTGTTGTGGCAGAAGTGGTTTAGGAAAACGCAACGAGAGACGAATTTTTTTCGAGCGCCTCTTGCAGTTTTAAAAATTTGCCTTACCTTTGCATCGCTTTTGAAAACAAACGCAACGTTCTTTTGAGGTCGAATTTTTTGAAAAGGGAGCATAGCTCAGCTGGTTCAGAGCATCTGCCTTACAAGCAGAGGGTCACAGGTTCGAATCCTGTTGCTC